>JAKAQU010000186.1 GCA_021819535.1 Pseudomonadota bacterium
CGCGGCGTGATAGGCGACGCTGAGGCCGGGCGGCTCGCGTGTCGGGCGATAGCCGATGCGGGCGAGAAATTCGCTGATGTCGAGCGCGAGTTCGGAAATACGCGCGGCCCGCGCGCGCCACGGTTCAGGCTCGCCCCGGAACATGAAGCCGTAATCCTTGACCGTCGTGCCGCAGCCGGAAGCATTGACGATCACGGCGTCGAGCCCGCCGGTTTCGATCTCGCGGCTCCAGGCCGCGATATTGGCGCGCGCGGCCGCCATTGCGTCGTCGTGCCGGCCCATGTGATGGGTAAGGGCGCCGCAGCATCCCGCACCCTCGGCAACCACGACCTCAACACCGAGCCGGGTGAGCAAGCGGATCGTCGCCGCGTTGATTTCGGGGTCGAGAACCTGCTGCGCGCAACCGGCAAGAAGGGCGACACGCTGGCGGCGCGGGCCGAGCGCGGGATGGGCGCGCGGGCGCTCGATCGGGCTCGGTGGGGAGAGCCGCACCGGCGCCATCGCCAGCATCGCGCGCAAGCGCTTGGCCAAAACGCTTTCTCCTGCGATCAGGAAACGAAACGGCCGCGCGAGGCGGGCTGCGATCAGGGCCATGCGGAAAAGCCGCGGACGCGGCAGCACGCGGGCGAGCACGCGGCGCAGCAGGCGATCATGCCAAGGCCGGCGATAGGTGTTTTCGATATGGGTGCGGGCGTGATCGACGAGATGCATGTAATCGACGCCGGAAGGGCAGGTCGTCATGCAGGCGAGGCACGAAAGACAGCGATCGACATGGCGCACCACGTCCTCGCTCGCCTCGCGGCCGTTCTCTAGCATATCCTTGATCAGGTAAATGCGCCCGCGCGGGCTATCGAGTTCGTCACCGACGAGGACGAAGGTCGGGCAGGTCGCGGTGCAGAACCCGCAATGGACACAGGTGCGGAGAATCTGATTGGCGACCGCGATATCGGGGTCGCGAAGCTGTTCTTGGGTGAAATTCGTCTGCATGCCTTGCGCGCCGGGAATATGTCAGAGCCCGGCGTAGAGCCGGCCGGGATTGAGAATGAAGGCGGGATCGAAGGCCGCCTTCACCCGCCGCGTGATCGCGGCGAGTGAAGCCGGCTCGGGCGGGATGACATCGAGGCTCGCGCGCAGCCCGTCGGGCGCGCGCATCAGCCACCAGACGCCGCCCGCGGCACGCACCGCCGCCGTGATGGCGCGATGATTTTCCGCCGATGCCCCGGAGACGATCCATGCGAGACCGCCGCCCCAATCGAGGAAGGCGCGCCCGCCGAGCGCATCTGCGGCGGCGATGATGCCCGGCCCCGCCGAGGGCCGCACCGAGACCCGCCAGACCGCCTCGCCCGGCGCGACCGCGCCAAGTGGTGCGGCATCGCGGACGGCACGCCAGAGCACGCGGCTCGGCGCTTCGGCGATGATCTCGCCCTTGCCGAAATCGGTGAGCGCCGCGCGCAGCCGCTCGCTGCGATAGGCGACGCTCGGGCGGAAATCCTCGATCCGCATGAGCGCGACCGGTGCGGCAAAGCCGGCGAGCGCGGGAATCCGCGCGGCCTCCGCCCGTGGCAGCCAGGCGGCGGCGGAGACACCGAACGGTGCCCCGAGGGCGGCCGAAAGTGCCGCAACACCCTTGCGCGCATCGAGCCCGGCGATCGCAAGGGTTGCGACGGTTTCCGATGCCGGCAGCACCTTCAGCGCAATTTCGGTGATCGCCGCGAGTGTTCCGAAACTTCCCGCAAGAAGCTTGCAGAGATCGAGCCCGGTGACGTTTTTCAACACCCGCCCACCGCTATGGATCACCTCGCCGGCACCGTTTATCGCGCGCATCCCCATCACATGATCACGCATCGCCCCGGCGGTGACGCGGCGCGGGCCGGAGAGATTGCAGGCGACGACGCCGCCCAGCGTCTGCGCGCCCTCCTCTCCGAGCAACGCGCCGAGATCAGGCGGCTCGGCGATGATCTGCTGGCCTTTCTCCGCGACCGCGGCTTCGATGTCGGCAAGCTTTGTGCCGGCGCGGGCGGTGAGGATCAACTCGTTCGGCGCATAGAGCGTGATGCCGGCGTGATGTTTGAGCGACAGCGTGGTTGCCGCCTGCACCGGGCGCAAAAGGCCGTTCTTGGTCGCATTGCCGGCGAGCAGCAGCGGGGTTGCGTGGGCGTGGGCCTCAGCGATCGCCGCCGCGATCTCCGCCTCCTCGGCCGGCGCGAGCACGCTCATGCCGCGGGCGCGAGCGCGTCAGTGAGCGGGAACACTTTCGCCGTGTTCAACAGCCAGTCGGGATCGAACGCGGTTTTGATCCGCCGCTGCTGATCGAGATCGATCGCCGTGAACTGCGCCGGCATGAGATCGCGCTTTTCGACGCCGACACCATGCTCGCCGGTCAGGCAACCGCCGACCTCGACGCAGAGTTTGAGGATATCGGCGCCGAAGGCCTCGGCACGATGGAAACTCTCCGGGTCGTTGGCATCGAACATGATCAGGGGATGGAGATTGCCATCGCCGGCATGAAAGATATTGGCAACCTTGAGGCCGTAGGAATCGCTCATCTCGCCGATGCGGCGCAGCACTTCGGGCAGGCGGCCGGTCGGGATGGTGCCGTCCATGCAGAGATAATCCGGGCTGATACGCCCGACGGCGCCGAACGCACCCTTGCGCCCCTTCCAGATCGCAGCCGATTCCTCGGCGCTTTGCGACACCTTGAGGCTGATCGGATCGAAACGCGCGCAAATTTCCTTGATCCGCGCAAGAAGATCGTCCTGCTCCTGGATGCTGCCCTCGACCTCGATGATCAGCATCGCCTCGGCATCGAGCGGATAGCCGGCATGGGCAAACGCCTCGCAGGCGTGGATCGCCGGCCGGTCCATGAATTCGAGCGCGACAGGAATGATGCCCGAGGTGATGATGGCGTCCACACAGGCGCCGGCGATCTCGTTTGATCGGAACGCCGCCAGCATCGCCCGCGCCCCCTCCGGGCTGCGAAGGATGCGCACCGTGACCTCGGTGACGACGGCAAGCTGGCCCTCGCTCCCGGTGAGAAGGCCGAGCCAGTCATAGCCCGCGGCATCGAGATGGGCGCCGCCGATCTCGATGATCTCGCCGGCGATGGTAACGATTTTGAGGCCGAGAAGATTATTGGCGGTGACGCCGTATTTCAGGCAATGCGCGCCGCCCGAATTCATGTTCACATTGCCGCCGATCATGCAGGC
Organism: Pseudomonadota bacterium; assembly: GCA_021819535.1. GTDB lineage: Bacteria > Pseudomonadota > Alphaproteobacteria > Acetobacterales > Acetobacteraceae > Acidibrevibacterium. Next base: position 3,207 of record JAKAQU010000186.1, read on the forward strand.
AAGCTGGCTCGACGGGTCGGGGGCATAAAAGAAACCCGCCGCGCGCACCGCCTCGGTGATGCCGATATTGGTAACACCGGCCTGCACCACGGCGAGGCGATCGGCATAATCGATGGCGAGAACCCGGTTCATGCGCATGAGGCCAACCACCACCGCGTCGGCGAGCGGAAGCGCGCCGCCAGAGAGGCTGGTGCCGGCGCCGCGCGGGACGACGCGAACGCCATTCTCGTGGCAGAAGCGCAGCACCGCCGCCACCTGCTCGGTGGTTTCGGGAAGAGCGACGGCGAGCGGCACCTGGCGATAGGCGGCGAGCCCGTCGGTCTCATAGGGTTTGAGACGAAGCGGCTCGGCGATCACCCCGCTCTCGGGCAACAGCGCGCGGAGGCCGGCGACGATGCGCGCCCGCGCGGCGAGTGTTTCCGGTTTCGGATCTGGCAGGCGGATCATCGTACCCTCCCGGCATCCAGACAAGAGGAAGTCATGTTCTTTTTTGTAAAAAAGAACCAAAAATTTTTATTCGTTTGGAGAAATATCGTTGCGCGATTCTTAGAGCAGAAATAACGTCTTTTTGCTTCTTTTTCTTCAGAAAAAGAAGGTCTTTGTTTTCAATTTCAGCGCAAGGGGCACAAAACTCAGCCCTGGCGGGCCTTCATGCGCGGGTTCTTCTTGTTGATGACGTAAACCCGGCCGTGGCGGCGCACGACGCGGCAATTCTTGTCTCGCGTCTTAGCGGATTTCAGGCTGTTGCGTATCTTCATGGCGGTCTCTGATATTGTCTTGCGTTATCGCGCGGGATTGCGGCCCGGTTAAGCGTTCGGCGCTGCCTTGTCAAGCAAACGGCTTTGTTTTGGCCGCGGTGATGGCGTGCCAGCGCACTAGCCGGAGCCGGCCGGCCTGCAGGAGCCGCACCCGCAAGAGCCAGCGCTCCGCCTCCGCGACCAGAAGCTTGGCGCGCGCAAGCGTCGGCCGGACGCTGGCCATCGGGCGGATCAGCACGCGCCAGGCATGGATGACCGCCTCGACATGGCGCGCCGAGACATCCTCGGCCACCCGCACATCGCAGCCGAGTTCGCCGAGAAGGCGCGTGATCTCGGTCTCGCTCGGCAAGACCGGTGGCCGCCCCTCGAGCAGCGCCCATCGCGCGAAATCGGCATCCGCCGCGGCGTCGGGCGTTGCGACGAGATCGATCAGAACGAGCTGGCCGCGGGGGCGGAGCATCTCGGCGAGTGCTGCGAGCACCGGTCGCGGTGCGACGCCGGCGAGGGCGTAAAGCGAGAGCGCATGATGGAAATGCGCCCGCGGCAGCGCGGGCTGGGCCGGCTCCCATGCCGCGACGGTCGCGCGCTTGCCCTGGCCGGACTGGCGGCAATGCTCCTCGGCGATCGGAAGCAGCGCGGGATCGGCCTCATAGCCGCTGACCCAGGCCCCGAAAGCGGCGGCGATGGCGGCCACCGGCCCGCCGCTTCCCGCCCCGAGGAGTGCCACACTCGCGGCCTCGGAAAGGCCGAGCGGCCGGGCAAGCCGCAAGACCTCGCCCTCGCCGTCGGGAAACAAAAACCCGTCGCCGCAGAGTTCATGGCGGAGCGCGAGCATGGGCGGCAGAAGGTGGGCATCGGCGCGCGGCGCACGCGACGATGGCGCGGAAGATGCCGGCGCCGCGGGCGCGGCGGCGACACTTGGCGCCGGCGCATCCCCCGCGGGCTCGCCTCTGACCCTCCCAAAAAATTGCCGCAATGCGGTCAGTCCCATGCCTCGCCCGGCCTTTTTTCATCCTCAATGATCCAGAATGACGCGGTATGATGAAGAAATTCTTGCTGACCCCCTTCTCGACAGCAAGACGATGATCGGGCAGTATTTTTTTCCGGGCTTCCGCCGTCCCGCGCGGCGAAAGGAGGCCCGGCAACAAAGACGCGCCATAAATCGCCATAAAGCCATCGATCGCCATAAAAAGGATATGAGGAAACCGCCATGACCCATCCGCCCCGCCAATCCCCCGCCCTTGGCGATGCCTGGCCGCGCCGCGCTCTGTTCCGCGCTGGTCTCGGCCTTGGCGCCGGCCTGGCCGCGATGCCGCTCTTCGCGCCGCATTCGGCGCGCGCGGCAAAAAAGCTCAAGATCGCCCTCTCCAACTCCTATATCGGCAATAAATGGCGGATCGAGATGGAAAATCTGTTCAAGGCGGCGCTCGCGATGGAGCCTTTCGCCGGCGAAATCGAGGGAAGCTGGTTCAATTCCGGCAACGATGTCGCCAAGCAGTCGCAGCAGGTCTCCAACCTGATCGCCGAGCGCGTGGACGCGATCGTGCTCAACGCCGCCTCACCCACCGGGCTCAACGGCATCATCAAGCAGGCAAGCGATCGCGGCATTCTCGTCGTCTCCTTCGATAATGTCGTCACCGCGCCGAGCGCGCTCAAAGTGAACACCGATCAGCTCGAATTCGGCCGCATGGGGGCCGAGTTCGTCGCCAAGAAAATGGGCGGCAAAGGCAATGTGATCATGGTGACCGGCGTCGCTGGAACCCATGTCGATCTCGACCGCAACAAGGGAGCCGAGAGCGTTTTTGCGCAATATCCCGACATCAAGATCGTAAGCCGCTATACCGGCATGTGGGACAGCGCGACCGCCGAGCGCAACACCGCCTCCGCTCTCCCCTCGCTGCCGCCGATCGACGGCATCTGGTGCCAGGGCGGCACCGATGGCGTCATCAAAGCGTTCATCGCCGCCGGGCGCAAGCTGCCGCCGACCGCCGGGGAAGCGGAAAACGGCTTCCGCAAATTCCTCATGGGCTATATGGGCCACACGGTCGATGGGATTTCGATCGGCCAGCCACCTTTCCTCTCGGTGATTTCGCTCGAACTCGCGCGCCGCGCGCTCAAGGGCGATTATCCGAAGCGGGACATCACCATTCCCTTCCCCTATGTGACCAGCGAGACGGTAAAGTCCGGCGAAACGGTGTTCCCCGATCTTCCCAGATCGG
>JAKAQU010000187.1 GCA_021819535.1 Pseudomonadota bacterium
TCCGATCTTGATGATCAAGGCGGCCGCCGGCGGCGGTGGGCGTGGCATTCGTATCGCTCATGATGCCGGCATGCTGGAGCGCCTGCTGGTTGAAGCGCGGGCCGAGGCCAAGGCCGCGTTTGGCGAGGACGCGCTTTATCTCGAACGTTTCCTCGCGCGCGCGCGGCATGTGGAAGTGCAAGTGCTCGGCGATGGCAAAGACGTCGTGCATTTGTTCGAGCGCGAATGCTCGCTGCAACGCCGGCGGCAGAAAATATGGGAAGAGGCACCGGCTGCCTGTCTTTCCGACGCAACACGCGCGGCGCTCTGCGCATCGGCGGTGCGGCTCGCGCAATCGGTCGGCTATCGCGGCGCGGGGACGCTGGAATATTTGCTCGACGAAGCAAGTGGAGAGTTCTTTTTCATTGAGATGAATACTCGCATTCAGGTCGAACATCCGGTAAGTGAAATGGTCACCGGCATCGATCTCGTGCGGGAGATGCTGCGTATCGCCGGCGGCGAGCCTTTGCGTTTTGTACAATCGGCGATAACGCTGCGTGGTCACGCGATCGAGTGTCGGATCAACGCCGAGGATCCAGCGCGTGATTTTCATCCGGCACCAGGGACGGTTCACGCCCTCGGCGTGCCCGGCGGGCCGGGTGTGCGGTTCGATACCCTGCTTTATCCCGGCTACACAGTTCCGCCGTTCTATGATTCGCTGCTCGGTAAGCTGATTGTGTGGGACGAGGACCGCGTCCAGGCGCTGGCCAGGCTGCGGCGCGCGCTTGGTGAGTTGCGCGTCGAGGGTGGACCGACCACGATCCCGCTGCACCGAAGACTTGCGGAGCACGTGGATATCATCAACCATGTCGTGCATACCGGTTGGCTGGAGACGTGGCTCAAGCAGGAATCGTTGGTGAACACCGAAACAGATAAAGGTCGCGCATGATGACACGCATGAGCTTCGGAGGAGACGAGCACATCTTCGTCGAGCTCGACGAGGAAATGTCGCTCGACGCCTGTTTTCGCGCCCTCTCGCTTGCTCGGGCGGTGCGCGCGAGCGGCATCAAGGGTATCACCGAGGTCTGCCCGGCCAATGCCTCGTTCCTGGTCAGGTTCGACCCCGACGTGATCGCGCCCGACGATCTACGCGCGGAACTCGTTTCGCTCGATCAGGCGACCGAGCGGGCGGAACCGCTGTTGAACACGCGTATCATCGAGGTGCCGGTATTCTACAACGATCCCTGGACGCGCGAGACGCTGATGCGCTTCCGCGAACGCCATCAGGCACCGGACATGACCGATCTCGAATATGCAGCGCAGATCAACAATTATGCCTCGGTCGATGCGCTGATCGCCGCGCATGCTGCATCACCCTGGTTCGTCAGCATGGTCGGCTTCGTTGCCGGCCTGCCCTGGTTATATCAGATGGTCGAGCGTGCGAAGCAGATCGAGGTGCCGAAATACCTGCGCCCGCGCACAGATACACCGCGGCTCACGGTCGGGCACGGCGGCTGTCTCGGCTGTATGTACTCGGTGCGCGGCGCCGGCGGCTATCAGATGTTCGGCATCACGCCGATGCCGATCTACGATCCGGCGCAATCCATCTCCTATCTTCGCGATTTCATGATTTTGTTCAATCCTGGTGATATCGTGAGGTTTCGACCAATCGGGCGCGAGGAATATGATGCGATCGCCGCAGAGGTCGCGGCAGGCCGTTTTGTGCCACGCATCAGCCCGGTCGTATTTTCGCTCGACGCGTTCCACGCCGATCCTGCTGCCAGCAACGCCAAGCTTGTGGGGGCACTCAATGGCCATTGAAGTCATCAAGCCCGGTCTCGCGACATCGGTGCAGGATCTCGGGCGGCCGGGCTATTATCATCTCGGCATTCCCGAATCTGGCGGCATGGACCGCTATGCCTTGCGCGCGGCCAATCTGCTCGTCGGCAATGCCGAGGGGGATGCGGTGTTGGAGGCGACATTCCAGGGGCCGGAGCTGCGTTTCACGCGAGATGCGCTGATCGCCGTCACTGGCGCCGAATTGCCGCCGCTGGTCGATGGCGCCGCCCGCCCTACCTGGACGTCTTTTGCGGTGAGAGCGGGGGAGGTGCTGGGTTTCGGTTTTCTCAAGCAGGGTGCGCGCGCGTATATCGCCGCTGCCGGCGGCATCGATGTGCCGGCGGTGCTGGGGAGCCGTTCCACCTACGCGCTCGGCGCGCTCGGTGGGTTCGCGGGGCGGAAGCTCGAAGCCGGAGACGTTTTGCCGCTCGGCGCGATAGGTAACACCGTGCAAGAGGGCCGCGCCGTGCCGGAAGCATTGCGCCCTCTTCTCCCATCCCCGGTGATATTGCGGGTTCTGCCGGGGCTCTATGATTTTCGTACCACCGAAGCTGCGCGAGACGGGTTTTTTGCCGATGCGTGGAAGGTCGCGGCCGAGGCAGACCGCATCGGGTATCGCTTTCGTGGCGGGCGAAAACTAGAATTCGTGCCGCGCAGGCAGCCCTTCGGGGCTGGCTCCGATCCCTCGAATATTGTCGATAGTTGCTACCCGTACGGCTCCATCCAGGTTCCGGCCGGCAGTGAGCCGATAATACTGCATCGCGATGCCGTCTCGGGCGGCGGTTATTTCATGATCGGCACGGTGATTTCGGCGGATATGGATCTGATTGGCCAAATGCAACCGAACATGCCGACACGCTTCGCGCCGGTGGACATGCCTCAAGCGCTCGCCGCCCGCCGCGACGCGGCCGAACGCCTGGCGGCGTTGCGCCGGAGTCTGGAATACAATCAAAAGTTGTGACGAAGCTATTTTTGCTCCCTTGCTCTCAACAACACCGTGTCCTGCGACGGTCATCTGTCAGTGCGACATGAAGACCGGCACCGTCATCTCCTGCAACAGCCGCCGCGTGATGCCGCCGAGCAGCATTTCGCGGAAACGCGAATGGCCGTAAGCGCCGACGACGAGGAGATCGGCGTTCGTATCGAAAACCTCGTTGAGCAGAACATCCGCCTCGCTGATATCCTTGGCGATGGTGTGGTTGGCGATCGCATGCACACCATGACGCGCGAGATGGAGCGCGATATCGGCCGCGGGCACGCGGTCGCTCTGATTGACCCCGGCTTGCGGGTTGATCGCGAGAACGGAGGCGGTTTTGGCTTTCTCAAGCAGTGGCAGCGCGTCATTGACGGCGCGCGCCGCTTCCCGCCCGCTATCCCAGCCGATCAGAACTGTCTCGCCAAGGGTCGTGAAATTGCCGAACGCGGGCACGATCAAAACCGGACGGCCGGAGGTGAAGAGAAGGCGGGCGATGAAATCCGTGCTCTCCGGCGGGCGCGGCGATTGCGGATCGTCCTGGCCGACGATGGTGAGATCGGCATAGCGGGCATGGAGGGCAACGGTCGCCGCCATTCGCCCGGAAGCGACGCGCCATTCGCCGTTGAACCCGTCCTGGCGGCGGCGCGCCTCGAATTGCGCCTCCGCGCGCGCGGCACCTTCCCGCACGCCCTGCTGCAGCCGGTTGACCAGGGCATCGGCATCGACGGCGTCGGCATAGGCGAGCGCCGATGCTTCGAGCCAGCTTGGCAGCGAGGTATCGGCGACATAAAGCCCGGTGAGACGGGCATCGTGAGCGACGGCGAGGCGTGCCGCGAGATCGAGGCGCACTTCGTCGCGCAAGCCGCCGTCGAAATGAACCAGAATGTCCTTGAACGACATGGCATGAAACTCCGACCGAGAAAACAGCGCCCGATCATCGTATGGCGGACGGGCATCCCGCCATGATCTGCCTCAATACCCGGCCGCTCAGATCGCTTTCGCGTGGCGGGCAGCGTCCGGTTCCAGATAGCGGTCAAAGGCGGCGGCGACGGCGCGCAGAAACGGGCGCGCCCGCGCGGGAACGGCAAGGCGCTCGCCATCCCATTCGATGAGACCGAGGGCGGCGAGTTCGTCGAGCGCCGGGCGGGCATCGTCGAGATCGCCCGGCCCGCCGCCATGTGCCGCGAGATGGCCGGGAAGATCGAGCGTCATCGCGCACATCACCTGCTCGATCGCGGCGCGGCGCAGACGATCATCGGCGCTGAGCGCAACCCCGCGCAGGGTCGCAAGCCGCCCCGCGGCCACCGCCGCGCGATAGGCCGGGACAGAAGACGCATTCTGAACATAGCCTTGCGGCAGGCTGCTGATCGCCGATGCCCCGAAGCCGATCAGGGCATCGGCGCCATCGTCGGTATAGCCCTGGAAATTGCGCCGCAATCTGCCCTCGGCCGCGGCGCGCGCGAGCCCATCCTCCGGTTTGGCGAAATGATCGAGGCCGACCGCAAGATAGCCGCGCGCGGCGATTTCGCTCTCAGCGATGTCGCGGAGCAGGTAGCGCGCCCGCGCATCGGGGAGTGACGCCTCCGGGATCAAGGCCTGATGGCGCTGCATCCACGGCACATGGGCGTAGCCGAAGACGGCGATTCGCTCGGGCACGATCGTCAGCGCGTCGCGGAGTGTGGCGCGCAGCCCGTCCGCGGTCTGATAGGGAAGGCCATAGACGAGATCGAGATTGATCGAGCGGGCGCCGATGCCGCGCAAAGCCTCGGCGCAGGCCGCGGTTTCGGCGAAGGATTGCTGGCGGCCGATGGTTTTCTGCACGTCGGCGGCGAAATCCTGCACCCCGAGGCTCGCCCGCGTCACGCCGATCGCCCGCAGCGCATCGAGGCGATCCCTCGGCAGGCGGCGCGGGTCGATCTCGATCGCGATTTCGGCGTCGGCGGCGAGGCGGAAATGGTCGCCGATCGTCGCCATGATGGCGATGATCTCGGTCGCTGGCAGGATGCTCGGCGTGCCGCCGCCCCAATGGATCTGGCGCACGGTGAGCGGCTTTCCGATTTTGGCCGCGACCAGGGCGATTTCGGCGCGGAGCGTTGCGGCATAGGAGACGAGCGGCGCCTCGGTGTTCACAGCGCTGGTATGGCAGCCGCAAAACCGGCACAGCGTTTGGCAAAACGGGACATGGAGATAGAGCGAGAGCGCGGCCGTCTCGGGCAATGCGCCGAGCCAGCCTGCTGCGGTTTCCGCGCCGATCGCGGCCGAGAAATGCGGCGCCGTCGGGTAGCTGGTATAGCGCGGCACGCGGCGGTCGTAGCGGGCGATCAGGGCGTCGATGTCCATGACGAAAATCTAGGGGGATCGCGGCGTTCCGCCTTGATCGAGATCAAGAATGGTGGGGTTCGCCTCAAAGCCCGGCGAGGTAGGCGGCGAGGGCTTTGATATCGTCGTCCGAATAGGCCTTCATGAGATCGGTCATCCAGGCGTTATTGGCCCGCGTGCCAGAGCGGAAGGCCTCCATCGTTGCCAGGAGATAGTCGAAGCCTTGGTCGGAGACGCGCGGCACCAGGCTCGCGCCAAGGAACCCCGCGAGATGGCATTGCGAGCATTGGGCGGAATTGGCCACTTTCTGGGCGCGCTCGGCAGTGGCGTCATCGGCCGGCTTCTGGCCGAGCGTCGGCCAGGGTTTTTTCGAGAAATATTCGGCCAACGCCATCATGTCGTCGCGCGACATATCGGCGACCATCGGCGCCATCATCTCGCTTGCTCGCGCGCCGCGTTTGAAATCGCGCAACTCGATATAGAGATAGCCGGCATTCTGGCCCCAGATCACCGGGATTTTGGGATCGGCCGGCACGCCGTTTTCGCCGTGGCAGGAGGCACAGAGCGTCGCTTTGCCAGAGATATCGTCGGCGCGGGCGGCGGGAATGACGGCAAGGGCGGCAAAAAACGCGAAGATCCAGCTCGGCATCAGGGCAATCTCGTCCATTTTCAGAAAAACGGACGGGGCCGTTTGCGGCCCCGTCCGCCTCAAGTCACGTCATGCACTCAATCAAGCGTGAAGGCGATGATATTGTTGCCGCGCTTGGCATCGACCTGCGCGTTGCCGCCGGCCCCGACGACGATATATTCCTTGCCCTCGACGCTGTAGCCGCTCGGCGGCGCGTTCACGCCGGCGCCGGCCTGAAAGCGCCAGAGTTCGGCCCCGGTTTGCGAATCATAGGCCTTGAAGAAGCCATTGCCCTCGCCGGTGAAGACGAGGCCGCCGCCGGTGGCCAAAATGCCGCCGATCATCGGCTGCGCGGTTTTCACCTGCCAGCGGATTTTACCCGTATTGTAGTCGACGGCGGTGACATTGCCCCATTGCTCTTCCTCGGGGATGACGG
>JAKAQU010000188.1:0-3268 GCA_021819535.1 Pseudomonadota bacterium
GGAGGGTGCCGAGCGGGGCGGCGAGCGCCTGCCCGATTGCCTTTCGCTGCGCCTCGCGCGCGGCGTGCAGGGCCTCGATATCGATTTCCGTCCCCTCCTTGGCGAGCAGCGAAAGGGCGGGAAGAGCAATCGCCTCGGCAACGAAGCCGGGATCGGCGTTGGCCTCGCCGAGAAGGGCCGCGACCGCCGCGATCAGCCCATCATCGGGGGTGGTGTCGCCGCGCGCGCGCCAAACCGCGGCGGCGTCGCGCAGAGTTTCGGTCGCGTAGCGCTGCAGGCAGTCCCAGCGCAGAAAAGGATCGGGATCAAAGGTTGCGAGAAAGCGGAGCCGCGCGCGGGAGAGGCCGAGGATCTTGACCGGCGCGGAAAAGTCACGCCCGATTGCGGCAACCGGGCGCCGCGTGACCCCCTCGAAGCGGAAGCTCTGGGTTTTTTCGGCCAAAAGCAGAAGCCGGGTTTCGGTGCTGGCCGCGTTCTCGCCGGCGAGCCTGGCCGGGAGCGGGTCTCCGGCCTCGGCGTCGAGGAGCCCGCAGGCGAGCGGGATGGGGAGCGGCGGTTTTTCCGTCTGCCCTGGCGTCGGCGGGATCGTTTGCCGGAGATGGAGGGTGTAAATGGCGTTTTCCGGGTCGTATTCCTCGGTGAAATCCACCTCCGGCGTGCCGGCGGTTGCGTACCAGGCGAGAAACGGGGTGAGGTCGGTGCCGGCGCCGGCGCCGAGGGCCGCGAGAAAATCCTCGATCGTCACCGCCCGATTGTCGCAGGTGGCGAAATAGCGGTCCATTCCGGCGCGGAAGTGCCCGGGGCCGAGCAGGTTTGCGATCATGCGCACCAATTCCGCGCCCTTCTGATAGACCGTCGCCGTATAGAAATTGTCGATTTTCTGATACGAATCCGGCCGCACCGGGTGGGCGAGCGGCCCGGCATCCTCGGGGAATTGCGCTGCGCGCAGGCGGCGCACATCCTGGATGCGCTGGAGCGCCCGGCTGCCCTGATCGGCGGAGAATTCCTGGTCGCGAAAGACCGTCAGCCCCTCTTTGAGCGCAAGCTGGAACCAATCGCGGCAGGTGATGCGGTTGCCGGTCCAGTTATGAAAATATTCGTGTGAGATCACCGTCTCGATGCCGCGGTAATCGGCATCGGTCGCGGTTTCCGGGCGCGCCAGGACATAGCGGGTATTGAAGATATTGAGCCCTTTGTTCTCCATCGCGCCCATGTTGAAGTCGGAGACGGCGGCGATATTGAAGACATCGAGATCGTATTCGCGCCCGAAGCGGCGCTCGTCCCAGGCCATCGCCGCTTTGAGACACTGCATGGCGTAGCCGCTTTTATCCTCGTCGCCGCGTCGCACCCAGATCGCGAGCTGCACCTCGCGCCCCGATTGGGTGACGAAATGGTCGCGCACCGCGATGAGGTCGCCAGCGACGAGGGCGAAGAGATAGCAAGGCTTCGGGTGCGGATCGTCCCAGGTCGCCCAGTGGGTGCCGTCATCGTTTTCCCCGTGCGCCGCCGGATTGCCGTTGGCGAGCAGAACCGGCGCCGTTTCGCGATCGGCGATCAGCGTCACGCGATAGCGGGCCATGATGTCGGGGCGGTCGGGGAAGAAGGTGATGCGGCGGAAGCCCTCGGCCTCGCATTGCGTGTAAAAATTCCCGCCCGAGACATAAAGGCCGGAGAGGGTGGTGTTGGCGGCGGGATGGATCTCGGTCGTGGTTTCGAGTGTGAAAGCCTCCGGCGGGTCGGGAAGGGTGAGATGATGGGCATCGAGGCGGTAGCGCTCGGGCGCGAGTTCGGCGCCATCGAGACGGATTGCGCTGAGCGTCAGCGCCTCGCCATCGAGCACCAGGGCCGCCCCGGCCGGCGTCCCCGGCGCGCGGCGCATGGCAAGCTTGGCGGTGACGAGGGTGGTTTCGGGCGCGAGGCGGAGGGTGAGGACGGCGGTCTCGACCAGAAATTCCGGCGGTCGATACTCAGCGAGGCGGATCGTGGATGTCGCTTCTGTTTCACTCATCGTCGCTCCCGGGGCGCAAAACCCTATTCTACCCGAATGACGCCCGGCCGCCCAAGCGAGGAAAATTGCATCGGGGGACGAGGCTCGCCGATGAACAATGGCACGAAGGTTGATCTCGATATGCGGGAAGCCGGCCGATGTCGGTCAACCATCGCGGGCATTTGGTCGGGCCGCTTCTCGGCCATCGAAGGCCGTCGTCGCGGGCGGTAAAGACCGCGCCGTTCTATACCGCGCCGTTCTATGCGGAGGCGAGCAAGGGCGCGCCGCCACGGCGGTAAAGCCGGAGATAATTCGGCACCACCAGTTCGACCGGGGTCGGCGCGATGCCGAGCGCGGCCAGATCGGGCGCGCCTTGGGTCACGACATTGTCGCGGGCGAGCAGCAGAAGCTGATCGCGGGTCAGCGGCTTGCCGGGCAGATGCTCGGCGAGCCAAGCGCCGAGCGAAACCAGGCTCATCGGCAATGCGACGAGAGGCCGGCGCCGCCCGGTGATTTTCAGGACATAAGCGACGATTTCCCGAAATTGCCAGACGCGCGGCCCGCCGAGTTCGTAGATCCCGCCAGCCGCCGCCGATTGGTGCAGCGCCACCATGACGGCGTCGGCGACATCGCCGGCATAGACCGGCTGAAACCGCGTCTCGCCGGCGATCACCGGCATGATCGGTGCCAATTGTGCAATTCGGCCGAGGCGATTGAAAAAATCGTCCTCCGGCCCGAACACCACCGAGGGGCGGAGGATGGTCGCCGTGGGGAAAGCCGCGCGAAGCTTGGCCTCGCCCTCGCCCTTGGTCGCGGCATAACGGCTCGGGCTCGCAGGATCGGCGCCGATCGCCGAGACATGGACGAGTTCACGAACCCCCGCCGCTTTGGCGAGATTGCCGATCAGCCCCGCCCCTTCGGCATGCACGCGGGTAAAATCGCCTGGTTTCCGCTCGGCGAGAATGCCGACGAGGTTGACGACGTATTCCGCCCCCTCGACCGCGCGGGCGATCGCTTTTTCATCCGTAACCGGCGCATAGAGGGGCACGATCTGCCCGACCGCGCCCATGGGTTTCAGGGGCAATGCCTTTTCGGGATCGCGGCTGGCCACACGCACCACCGCGCCGCTTTGCGCCAGCCGCTTGACCACGTAGCGGCCGATAAATCCAGCGCCGCCGAACACCGTCGCAACTCTTCGCGTCGCCATTGGTCCTCGTCTCCCTTGTTGCGCGCCGAACGCCCTTGCCGCCGAACGCCGCTGCTCGATGGCAGTGAATATAC
>JAKAQU010000188.1:3278-6147 GCA_021819535.1 Pseudomonadota bacterium
GATCTAAGGCCCAAGCTCGGCAACTCGCCCCGCGCGATGGCATTGGGGGAGGGTCAAGCGCCGGCCACAACCATTTCGAGAAAAATAAAGTTTTTATACAACTCAAAGCAACGTCCGCGTATAATGACTGCGTCAAGGGCCGAATGTGGCGTATCGCTGTGGCAGAACGCCAGACCGTGAGGGGGCACGATGTGAACATATGGCTTCGCCCCTTTGCTCTGGCGGCTTTGCTGCCCTTGCTCGGCTGTGTTTTGGCCACCAATCAGCCACCGCCGGTACCATCGGCGCCCCCCCCCGCGCCGCCCGTCGCGAAACCCCAGCACCCGCTCCCGCCCCTCGATGCCGTCTGGTCCTTCGATGTCGGCGATACCGCCTGCGCGGCACTGGCCAGTGCCGGCGCCACGTCCCTTCGCCTGTCGGTGGCCGCGAATGGCACGATCGTGATTGCGGTCGCGCCGGGTGGCGATACCGCTCCCTATGGCCACGCGAGCCGGCCGCCGCCGCGTCTCAAGGTGGCAGCCGAGGGAGAGACCTGGCGCTGGCGCCTTCGCCCGGCGCCCGCGCGGGTTTTGGAGACGCGGCTTGCCGCGAGCAAGGTTGCGCTCGCGCAGATCCTGCTCATGCTCCATGGCGGGCAGGCGGTCTTGAGCGCCGAACATACGCCCGATCGCATTCTGCGCCTGCCGCCGGCGGGACAGAGTGGGGCGGCGTGGTTCGCTTGCGCTCGCGATCGTGTGCAGCGCGCGGTTGGCGATGATGAGGCCTCGTAAAACCCGACCATAATGAAGAATTGAAAAAAAATACAGCATGAAATAGTGGTTAAGGGAAATTGATCTAGCTCAAAGCGGCATCATGCCCGAGGGCGCAAGAGGCAAGGGGGAAAACCAGCGGAGGAGGAGCGAGGCATGGCTGAGGCTATTCTGGTGATCAATGCTGGCTCCTCCAGCATCAAATTCGCGCTCTACGGCACGGCCAGCGGCGATCAGCGCACAACCATCGCCCATGGCCAGATCGAAGGCATTGGCACGGCGCCGCATCTCCTGGTGCGCGGCCCAGACCAGGCGATCCAGGCCGAGCGCTATTGGCCGGTTGGGGAGACGCATACGCACGAGGATTTGCTCGATCCGCTATTGACCTTGATCGAGACCGATCTCGCCGGCGTCGCGCTTTCCGCCGTTGGCCATCGCGTCGTGCATGGCGGCGAGAAACATTTTGGCCCGGCGCTGATAACGGCGGCGCTGATCGAGGAACTCGCCGCGCTCACGCCGCTCGCCCCTTTGCATCAGCCGCATAATCTCGCCGCGATCCGGGCCATCGCCGCGTTGCGCCCGGGGCTGCGCCAGGTGGCCTGTTTCGATACCGCCTTTCATCACGGCATCGCCCCGGTGGTGAGCCGGCTCGCGCTCCCGCGGCGTTTCGCCGAGGAGGGCGTGCGGCGCTACGGGTTTCATGGTCTCTCTTATGAGTTCATCGCCCGGCGGCTCGCCGCCTGCGCGGGAGACCTGGCGCGCGGACGGGTGATCGCAGCCCATCTCGGCAGCGGCGCCAGCCTCTGCGCGATGGCAGGCGGGAGAAGCATCGATACCACCATGGGCTTCACGGCACTCGATGGCCTGGTGATGGGCACGCGCACCGGCAGCCTCGACCCCGGCGTCGTTCTCTATCTGATGCAGCATCATGGGCTCGATGCCGCGGCGATCGAGGATCTGCTTTATCATCGCTCCGGCCTGCTCGGTGTCTCGGGGGTCAGCTCCGATATGCGCGCACTCCTCGCCAGCCGCGCGCCACCCGCGAAAGAAGCGGTGGAATTGTTCATCTTCCGCTGCGCGCGCGAGATGGGGGCGCTCGCCGCCTCGCTCGGCGGGCTCGACGGCGTCGTCTTCACCGCCGGGATCGGCGAGCACGCGCCAGAGATCCGCGCCGCCATCGCCGCCCGCCTCGCCTGGCTCGGCGCCAAGCTCGATCCCGCGGCGAACGACCGCCCGGATACCGCGCCGCGCCGCATCAGCGCCGAGGGAAGCGGCCTCGCTCTCTGGGTGATCCCAACCGATGAAGAGGCGATGATCGCCGAGCACACCAAGGCGCTCACGGCAGGATCGTGATCTCGCATTCTTGACCCAAGTCAAGGCGCGCCGTTTCACTCCGCCTATGATTTCGCCGGCAACCAGAGGAGGAATCCATGCACGCCAGCGACATCATGACCCGCAACCTCATCACCGTCGGCCCGCGCTCGACATTGAGCGAGGCGATCACCAAAATGGTCGAGGGGAGAGTGAGCGGCCTGCCGGTGACCGATCTCGAAGGCCGCCTGGTCGGCATGCTGACCGAGGGCGATCTTCTGCGCCGCGCCGAACTCAGCACCGAGAAGCAGCGTTCCAAATGGCAGCAATTCCTGCGCGGCCCGGCGCGGAGTGCGGCCGAATATGTCGCAACCCATAGCCACCATGTCGAGGACATGATGACCCGCGATGTCGTCTCGGTCAGCGAAAATGCCGGCATCGACCAGGTCGTCGAATTGATGGAGCAGCGTGGCATCCGGCGCGTGCCGGTGCTGCGCGGCGATGTGGTCGTCGGCATCGTCAGCCGCGCCGATCTCATCCGCGTCATCGGCGAGGCGCTCGGCGCACGGGCCGATGCCAAGCGGGACGATCCCGCCATTCGCGAGGGGCTGCTCGCCGAACTCAAGAAACAGAACTGGTTTGGCGCGCAAAGTGTCTCGATCACGGTCGAGAGCGGCACCGTTACCCTCGATGGCGTTCTGTTCGAGGACGCGGCGCGTTCGGCACTGGTGGTCGCGGCCGAGAACGTGCCGGGGGTGAAGCGGGTGGTCGATAAAACCACGTTCGTCGAGCCGGTGCCCTTCGTAGAT
>JAKAQU010000189.1 GCA_021819535.1 Pseudomonadota bacterium
GATCTGACGGTTTCCGCCGCCGCCGGCGCATGCCATCCTGGCCCCGTGAACGAACCGCCCGACCCGACCCCAGCCTCTTCCGCCACCGCCGCGCCAGATGAAGCGCCGCCGAGCGAGGCCGTGCTGCACGAGGCGGCACTCGTCCATCTCGCGCGCTATGCGACAACCGAGGCGAGGCTGCTCCGCGTTCTCGCGCGGCGGATCGCGCGCTGGCGCCACAGCGCGAGCGGCGAGCCCGAGACGCTGGCAGCGGCCGAAGCCCTGAGCCTTGCCGCGGCGCGGCGCGTGGTCGCCCGGCTGGCAGCGGCGGGCGGGGTCGATGATGCCGCCTTCGCCGGCGCCCGTGCCGCGCGGCTCCATCGCGCCGGGCGTTCGCGCCGCGCCATCGCCGCCCATCTCGCCGCCCGCGGCGTCGATGCCGAGACACTGCGCGCGGCCCTTCCCGCCGATCCCGAGGCCGAACTCGTCGCCGCGCTCGCGCTTGCGCGCCGCCGCCGCCTCGGACCCTTTCGTTTGGGCCCAGAGGCCGAACCGGGGCGCGAAATCGCCATTCTCGCGCGCGCCGGATTTCCACGCGCCATCGCCGAACAGGTGCTGGCGATGAGCACGGAAAGCGCGCTCGCTCACCTCTCTCCCTCCGACGCGGCAAGCAAGACATGAGCGCGGCCTCGTTTACTACCGTTGGGATTGCGCGCGGCGCCCGGCGCAGCCTCGCGGTCGCGCTCGGGCTCGCGCCGTTCGGCCTCGTCGTCGGCGTGCTCGCCGCCGGCAAGGGGCTTTCGCTCGCCGAGACCGGGCTGATGAGCGGCCTCGTTTTCGCCGGCGCGAGCCAGATTCTCGCCCTCGACCTCTGGACCCATCCGGCGCCGGTGCTGGCCGCGAGCTTTGCCGCCTTCGCCGTCAATCTCCGCATGGCGCTGATGGGCCCGGCGCTGGCCCCCTGGCTCGAGCGGCTTGCGGGCTGGCGGCTCTGGGGCAACCTCTTTCTGCTCGTCGATCACGGTTTCGCGCTGGCCATCGCCGAGGGGCGCAAGGGCGAGCGCGATGGCGGGTTTCTGTTTGGCGCGGGCCTCGCACTCTGGCTCGCATGGCTTGCCTGCAGCCTCGCCGGCCATCTGCTCGGCGCGGCACTCCACCCGCCGCGCGGCCATCCGCTGTTTTTCGCGGCGCTGGCCGCGTTCGTGAGCCTCCTCGTGCCGCTCTGGCGCGGGCGGCACGATGCGCTCCCCTGGCTTGTTGCCGCCGCCGTTGCCTTGCCGGTCGCGCATTGGGCGCCACATGGCGCCTGGCACGTGGTGGCGGCGGCGCTAGCCGGCGGCCTCGTCGGTGCGTTTCGCGAAACCCGGCGCGTCAGAGAATGATCGAGGCGAGCAATCTCGCCGCGATCCTCGGCATGGCAGCAGCGACACTCGCCTGCCGCGCCGGCGGCTATTTTCTGTTCCGTGCGCTGCGCCCCACCCCGTTTCTCCGCGCCATGCTCGGCTATGTGCCGGGGGCGTTGTTCGTCGGTTATGTCGCGCCGGCCTTGGCCGCGGGTGGGATCAAGGAATGGGTGGGGGCGGCGGCGACGCTGATCGCCGTTCGGCTTTCGGGCAATATCCCGCTCGGCATCGCGGTCGGCACGCTCTCCGCCTGGCTGGTGTGGCTCGCGCGATGAGGGCGGGCGTTGCACGCGGCGATGCGCGGCTGATGCTGGCGGGGGCGAGTGCGACCTTTCTCGGCGTCGGCATGCAGCGTTTCGCCTATTCGCTGTTGCTCCCGGCGATGATCGGCGCACATTGGCTCGGCGCCGGCGCGGCGGGTGCCCTCGGGGCAGCCAATCTCGGCGGCTATCTCGCGGGCGCCCTGCTCGGCCCGCTGCTCGGCCAAAGCTTCGGCCTGATCATGGCACTTCGCGCCTCGATGCTGCTCGCCTCGGTGAGTTTCGCGCTCTGCGCCGTCAAGGGCGGCCTCCTCTGGTTTCTGATCTGGCGCGTGCTCGCCGGCGTCGCCGGCGGGGCGCTGATGGTGCTGGCGGGCCCGGCGGTGCAGGCGGCGATCGCACCGCGCTGGCGGGGGCTCGCGGCCGGCCTCACCTTCACCGGGGTTGGCAGCGGGATCGTGTTTGGCGCACTGGTCGTCCCCCCCCTGCTGCGCGATGGTCTTGCGGCGACCTGGCTCGCGCTCGCCATCGCGGCCTTCGCCATTACCGCCGCCGCCTGGCGGCTATGGCCGGCGGCCGATCCCGCCCCGCGCCGGGCTCTGTTCGCCGGCCTCCGCCATCCGGCGGCACTTCGCCTGATCGCCGCCTATGCCATGGCCGCGATCGCCGCGACACCGCATATGCTGTGGTGGCCCGATTTCATCACCCGCGGCCTTGCGCGCGGCAGCGGCGCCGGCGGCGCGTTCTGGCTCCTGTTCGGCCTGAGTGCCGCGGCGGGGCCTGCGCTCTGCGGGCGGCTGGCCGACCGGCTCGGCCTGCGCCAGGCGCTCGCCCTCGCCCTCTTTGCGCAAATCGTCGATACCGCGCTGCCGCTTTTGTGGCGCGGGCTGCCCGCGCTCGCGCTCTCCACCATGCTCGCCGGAGCAACGGCAACCGGCGTATCAGGGCTGTTCCTGCTCCGCACCCGCAGCGTCGGCGGCGAAGGGGCACCCGGTCTTTGGAGCCTGGCGACCGCCGCCTATGGTGCCGCGCAAACCCTGATCGGCTTTTTGCTCGCTTGGCTCTATGCCACGACCGGCAACCATCTTTCGCTGTTCGCGATCGGTCTTGTCGGCGCGGTGCTGACGATCCCACTCGCCGACGTCACGCCCAGACGGAAAAACCAGGCGCTTCCCTGATGAAAATTACAAGGAAGAATCTTCTTTTTCTGAAGAAAAAGAAGCAAAAAGACTTTTCTCCCGTTTCCTCGGAGAATCAGTTTCCTCGGAGCGGGCAGTGCCGCAGGCCCTGCCCAACGGGAGAAAAATTCCTTTCCCTCAATGCAGATCCGACCACACCCGTCGCTTCACCGCATAGGTGACGCCGGTGAGGAAGACGAGGAACAGGATGACGCGCACGCCGGTTTGCTTGCGCTCTTCCATCTCCGGATTGGCCGCCCAGGTGAGGAAGGTGACGACGTCCTTCGCTTCCTGATCGAGGGTCGGCTTCACGCCGTCGGTATATTGCACCGAGCCTTCCTGGAGCGGCTGCGGCATGGCGATCTGATGGCCGGGGAAATAGGTATTGTAGTTCATGCCAGACATCATCTTCACGCCCGGAGGCGGGTCGGCATAGCCGGTGAGAATGGCATAGAGATAATCAGGGCCGCCTTCACGGGCGAGTTCGAGCACCGATTGATCGGGAGGATAGGCCCCGCCATTGGCGGCACGCGCTGCCTCTTCGTTCGGGAATGGCGCCTTGAAATGGTCTGACGGCCGGCCCGGCCGCTCGATCGGCTGGCCTTGATCGTTGACGCCGCCCGGCACCTGCACGCTCGCTGCGATGGCCTTGACCTGATCCTCGCTGAGCCCGATGCCCTCGAGGTTGCGATAATAGAGCTGATCCATCGAATGGCAGTTCGAGCAGACCTGCTGATAGATCAGAAACCCGCGCTGGGCCGAGGCGCGATCGAAGGTGCCGAACGGGCCGTTGAAGCTCCAATCGACATGCGGAAGCGGCGGCACCGGGATATCGGCGGTGCTGATTTCATGCACCGGCGCCTTCGCCTCCGCCTTGTCGCCGGATTGCGCGGCGGCGGGAAATGTGGCGGCCACTGCGGCGGCGGCCACGGTAAGGCTGAGAAATTTCAGGCCACGCATCACGCCTTCTCCATCGGCTTGGCGGTCGAACCACCCGGCATCGGACCACCGCCGAGCACCGGGCGGCTGATGCTTTCGGGTAGCGGCAGCGGGCGCTCCAGCTTGCCGAGGATCGGCAGGATGACCAGGAAGTGCAGGAAATAGTAGAGGGTCGCGAGACGCCCGATCACCACCCAGATCCCTTGCGGGCGATGGGCGCCGACCGCGCCGAGGGCAAACACCGAGACCACCAGGAGCCAGAACAATTGGCGATAGATCGGGCGGAAGCGGGCACTCCGAACCGGGCTGGTATCGAGCCAGGGCAAGACGAAGAGCACCGCGATCGCGCCGAACATCATGACGACGCCGCCGAGCTTGTTCGGCACCGAGCGCAGAATGGCGTAGAACGGCAGGAAATACCATTCAGGAACGATTTCCGCCGGCGTCTGCAGCGGATTGGCGGGGATGTAATTATCGGGGCTCGCGAAGAAATTCGGCGCGAAGAACACGAGTGCGGCGAGCACGATGAAGAACACGCAAATCCCGACGCTGTCCTTGATCGTGTAATAGGGGTGGAAGGGGATCGTATCCTGCGGCGATTTCACCTCTATCCCGAGCGGATTGTTCGACCCGGTGATGTGGAGTGCCACGACATGCAGGAAGACGACGCCGACGATGACGAAGGGCAGCAGGTAATGCAGGCTGAAAAACCGGTTCAATGTCGGGTTGCCGACCGCGAAACCGCCCCAGAGCCAGGTCACGATCGATTTGCCGACCAGCGGGATCGCCGAGAACAGGTTGGTGATGACGGTCGCCCCCCAATAGGACATCTGTCCCCAGGGCAGCACATAGCCCATGAACGCGGTCGCCATCATCAGGAGCAGAATGACGACGCCGAGCATCCACAGCAATTCGCGCGGCGTCTTGTAGGAGCCGTAATAGAGGCCGCGGAAAAGATGGACATAGACCACGATGAAGAACATCGAGGCGCCGTTCATATGGGCATAGCGGATCAGCCAGCCCCAGTTCACGTCGCGCATGATGTGCTCGACGCTGTCGAAGGCGATCGCCGAGTTCGGCGCGTAATTCATGGCGAGAAAGACGCCGGTCGCGATCATGAGCACGAGGTTGACCATCGCGAGAGCGCCGAAATTCCAGAAATAGTTGAAATTCTTCGGCGTCGGGAAAGAGCCGTATTCCTTCTGCATCATGGTGAATACCGGCATCCTGGTATCGATCCAGTTGATCACCGGGTTCTTGAACTCACTCTTGTGCAGGCCGACCATCGCGCGCCACTCCGTTCAGGAAATCAGAAAAACCGTCTAGCCCGTTAGTCCGTCTCAGCCGATTTTGATTTTGGTGTCGTTCTCGAAGGCATAGGGCGGCAAGTAGAGATTGAGCGGTGCCGGCCCGTGGCGCACGCGGCCCGAAGTGTCGTACTGGCTGCCATGGCAGGGGCAGAACCAGCCGCCCCATTCGCCGCGCGGATCGGTCGGCTTGTTACCGAGCGGGATGCAGCCGAGATGGGTGCAGATGCCGATCAGCACGATCCACTGCGCATGGCCGGGCTTGACGCGATCGGCATCGGTTTGCGGGTCGATCAGTTCGCCGAGCTTCACATCCTCGGCCGCCTTGATTTCGGCGGCGGTGCGATGGCGGACGAAGATGGGCTTGCCCTGCCAGAGAATGGTGATGCCGGAGCCTTCGGGAATCGGCGCGAGATTGACCTCGACCGAGGACAGCGCCAGCACGTCCTGCGACGGGTTCATGCTGTCGATCAGCGGCCAGGCGATCGCCCCGGCCCCGACCAGGGCGCCGGCGCCGGCGACCATTTTCAGGAAATCGCGCTTGGTGGCGCCATCTCCCGGCCCGTGTCCAGCGTGACTATGTCCGGCGCCGGAAGGGGAGGAGTGAGCGGCGGTATCGGCCATCGTTACCTCGGTTCCCGCAGGTCACGCGGGGTCATGATCTCAAAAACATCGCACAAACCCAACACCCCCAAGAACGTCGGGGTTGTCGGCCCGATATGAACCGCACACATATTAGTCGCGGTCGTTAGGGGCTGCAACACAACCCCTTGCCCGGCCGGTGTCAAGCCCGGAACAGGGGTCGGCATCGACAGAAAGGGAGGCAGCCGGCATAAACATCCTATGAGCCCCCCTTTCTCTGGCGCCGACGTGCCGCATCGCGCCCTGCAAGAGCCCGCCCGTCTCTGGTTCGAAACGCTGCGCACGCGCCTTTGCGCGGCCTTCGAGGCGATCGAGGACGAGGCCGATTTCGCCGCGGGCGCGCCCGGCCGCTTCGTCGCCAGCACGTGGCGCCGCCCGGGTGAGAATGGCGCCGATGGCGGCGGCGGCGAGATGCGTCTCATGCGTGGGCGGGTTTTC
>JAKAQU010000190.1 GCA_021819535.1 Pseudomonadota bacterium
GAGCGGGTCGCCGACAAGGCCGATCTCTTCGCCGAGATGGATCGCCTCGCCGCCCCCGATGCCATTCTCGCCAGTTCCACCTCCGGCATTCCGGCGAGCCAATTCACCGGCAATCTCGCCGGGCGCGGGCGCTGCCTCGTCGCCCATCCGGTCAACCCGCCCTATCTCGTGCCGGTGGTCGAACTCTGCCCGGCGCCATGGACCGATCCCGCGGTGGTTTCGCGGGCGCGGGCGCTCTTGGAAGCGGCGGGACAGGTGCCGGCGACGGTGAAGAAGGAGGTCGCCGGTTTCGTTCTCAACCGCCTGCAGGTCGCCCTCGTCGCCGAGGCGTTCCGGCTGGTGCGCGACGGCGTCGTCAGCGAGGAAGACCTCGATGCGACGGTCAAGCACGGGCTCGGTCTCCGCTGGTCGTTCATGGGGCCGTTCGAGACCATCGATCTCAACGCCCCCGGCGGGCTCGCCGATTACATTGCCCGTTACGGCGGGCTTTACGCGCAGGTGGAAAATGAGATCACGCCGTGCGCGCTCACGCCCGACCTCGTCGCCGAACTCGACGCGCCGCGACGCGCCGTTTTGCCGCTGGCCGAGCATCCGGCCCGCCAGGCCTGGCGTGATAAGCGGCTGATGGCGCTCGCCGCGCACAAGGCGGCGCTTTCGGAATGAGCGCCGATCCGCTTGCCGCGCTCGCCGCCCTCCTCGGCCCGCGCGGGCTCATCACCGAGGCGGCCGATATCGTGCCCTATGCCGAGGATTGGCGGCATCTTTATCGCGGCGCGCCGCCCGCCGTGCTGCGCCCGGCCGATACCGCCGAACTCGCCGCGGCGGTCAAGCTCTGCGCCAAGGCCGGGCTCGGCATCGTGCCCCAGGGCGGCAATACCAGCATGGTCGGCGGTGCGACACCCTCCGAGAACGGCCGCGAGGTGGTGCTGAGCCTCGCCCGGCTCAACCGCGTCCGCGCGCTCGATCCGGTCGATCTTTCGCTCACCATCGAAGCCGGGGCGACGCTGAAGGCCGCTCAGGACGCGGCCGCCGAGGCTGGCTGCCGGCTCCCGCTCTCGATCGCCTCCGAGGGGAGTGCGACGATCGGCGGCGTTTTGTCGACCAATGCCGGCGGCAACATGACACTCCGCTACGGCAATGCCCGCGATCTCGTGCTCGGCCTCGAAGTCGTGCTCGCCGATGGCCGGGTATGGGAAGGGCTGCGGCGGCTGCGCAAGGACAATACCGGCTATTGCCTGCGCCAGATCTTCCTCGGCGCCGAGGGCACGCTCGGCGTCATCACCGCCGCGGTCCTCAAGCTCGTGCCGGCGCCGCAGGCGCGGGTGGTGGCGTTCGTGGCGCAGCCGAACCCGGAGGCGGCGCTAGCCTTCCTCAACCGCTGCCAGCGCCACGACCCGGCGGCGCTCACGGCGTTCGAATACATGGGCGAGCACGGGATGTCGCTGGTCCTGCGCCACATCCCGGACACAGCCCTCCCGCTCGCGCACCCCGCCGCGCATTACGCGCTGGTCGAATTCAGCTCGCCGCGCGCCGAGCCAGGCTTTGCCGAGACGGTGGAGGAGGTGATCGCCGCGGCGATGACGGCGGGCGAGGTGCTGGATGCCACGTTGGCGGCGAGCGAGGGGCAGGCGCGCGCCATGTGGCGGCTTCGCGAGGAACACGCGGAGGCGCAGAAACGCGCCGGCGCCAGCATCAAGAACGATGTCTCGGTGCCGGTCTCGCTGGTGCCGGAATTCCTGCGCGCGGCCCCCGCCGCCTGTGCCGCCCTGATGCCGGGCATCCGGGTCGTCGCTTTCGGCCATCTCGGCGATGGCAACATCCATTTCAATCTCCGCCCGCCCGAGGGGATGGCGGAGGCCGATTTCCTCGCCCGCGATCACCAGGTGATGGATGCGGTGAACGGCGTGGTGCGCCTTCTCGGCGGCAGTTTCTCGGCCGAGCATGGCGTCGGCCGGCTCAAGACCTACATGATGCCGGAATGGCGGGGCGGGGTCGAACTCGATCTCATGCGCGCGCTCAAGGCCGCGTTCGACCCCGAGGGGGTCATGAATCCGGGGAAGGTTTTGCCCTGAAGCGCGCGCCGGCGCGGCGTGACCCATGGGTCACGCTATCGCCGCAAAATGCGTCTCGGACGCGTTCGGCGGTTGCGTTCGGCGCGTTTCTGGCCCAGAAACCGCTGACACCGAATTTGCCGGTTGCATCTGGGACGACGCAAAGCACGCCGCCATGCTCTCCGCGCTCCGACTTGGCCAGATCGACCGCTATCTCGTGCGCCAGCTCCTGGGCGGGCTGCTCGCTTCGACGGGCGGGCTGGTCGCGCTGATCTGGCTCACCCAGTCGCTCCGCTTCATCGATCTCGTCGTCAATCGCGGCCTCTCGCTGGTCGTGTTCCTCCAGCTCACCGGGCTTCTGATCCCGAGTTTCGTCGCCGTCATCCTGCCGATCACCACCTATGTCGTGGTGCAGTTCACCTATATGCGGCTCGCGAGCGACCGCGAATTGACGGTGATGCGCGCGGCCGGGCTTTCGTCTTACGCGCTCTCGCGCCCGGCCTTGATTTTGGCCGCGATCTCGGTCGTCTCCTGCCTCGTTCTCGATGTCTGGGTGGTGCCTTCTGCTCAGGCGGCGTTCCGCGAGGAGCAGTTTCGTATTCGCAACCGTATGGCTGCTTTCATGCTTCAGGACGGGGTTTTCACCCAGGTCTCGGATGACATGACGGTCTATGTGCGAAAACGCGACTCGGACGGCACGCTCCATGGCGTGATGATCGATGACGCGCGCCAGAAGAACCAACATGCGACTATCCTCGCCCGCCGCGGCCGTTTCCTGCCGTCTGCCGATGCGCCGCGCGTCTTGCTGCTCGATGGTACCCGCCAGGAGATCGATCACCAGACCGGGCGCCTCAACATCCTCACCTTCGCCCAGAACGTCATCGACCTCACCTCCAACAAATCGACGGCGCAGCGCTTTCGCGATGCGACCGAAATGTCGCTCGGCGAATTGCTGCATCCCGATCCCGCGGTGATTTTGCCGCGCGATCGGCCCAAATTGGTCGTCGAAGCGCATCGCCGCCTCACCGCGCCGCTGACCGCCGCGTCTTTCGCCCTCGTCGCCCTGGTCGCCGTGCTGCGTGGCGCGTTCCAGCGCCATGGCGGGCTTCTGCGGCCCTTCATCGCCGTTCTCGTCGTCGTCGGCCTGCTCGCGCTCGGCCTGATGATCGCCAATGTCGCGGCGCGCATCCCAGCACTGATCCCGCTGATCTGGGTGCATGCCATCGCCCCGGGCGTGGTCGCGGCCTGGATGCTGTTCGTGCCCGAATTGCGCTTCGGCCGGCTCGTGGTGGCAGCCCGCGAGGGCGTGGCATGAGCTTTGCCGCGACCTTTCTCCGCTATATTTCGCGGGTTTTCATCTTCGCCGTCCTCACCATGGTCGCGGCCCTTTCCGGCCTCGTCGCCTTGTTCGATTTCATCGAGCTTCTGCGCCGCGCCGCGACCCGCCCGCAGGCGACCTTCGCCATCGTCTCCGAGATCGCCGCTCTTCGTCTCCCGTGGGAGGCGATGCAGATCCTGCCCTTTGCCGTTCTACTCGGCGGGATTTCGGCGTTCTGGCGCCTCACCCGCTCCTCCGAACTGATCGTCGCCCGCGCGACCGGGCTTTCGGCCTGGCAGTTCCTCTCCGGCCCGGTTTTCTGCGCGATCCTGCTCGGCGTTGCCGCGACCGCGGCGGTGACGCCGCTTTCGGCGGTGATGCTGGCCCGCGCCGAGGCGCTCGACAACACCTACCTCACCGCGACCGGCGGGCCGCTGTCGCTCGCCGGCGGCCAGCTCTGGCTGCGCCAGTCCGATCACGTTCTGGTTCCGGACGGCGTTTCGATCATCCATGCCGAAGAGGTGATGATGAAGCGCCGCACGCTCGCGATCGAGCGCGTCAGCGTCTTCCGCCTCGCGCCGCATGACCAGCTCCTGCAGCGGATCGAGGCGCGGCATGCCGTCCTCGATCGCGGCGTCTGGCGGCTCGAGGAGGCGCGGGTGATTTCCGCCGACCGGCCGCCAGATCCCGCCGCCACGATCGTCTTGCCGACCGATCTCACCGTCGCGCGGGTCGAGGAGAGTTTCGCCTCGCCCGACACGCTCTCATTCTGGAAATTGCCGGATTTCATCGCACTTCTCGAACGGTCCGGGTTTTCCGCCATCCGCCACCGGCTGCGGTTTCAGAGCCTGCTCGCGCTTCCCGTGCTGGCGGCGACGATGACGCTGGTCGCGGCCGGGTTCTCGATGCGCCCGGCGCGGCGCGGCGGCACCGCGCGGATGATCGGCAGCGGGGTTTCCGCCGGCTTCGCCCTGTTCATGGTCTCGAAGGTTGCCGAGGAATTCGGCGGCTCGGGCGCCTTGCCGATCGTCCTCGCCGCCTGGGCGCCGGCGGCGGCGGGGCTGATGCTGGCGGTGGCCCTTCTTCTGCATCTCGAAGACGGCTGAGCCATGCCGCGCTGGTTCTCGCGTGGTCTTCTCGCCACCCTTGCGGGTGCAATCGTGGTCACGATCGCGGGAGGGGCCGTCGCACAGACCACCATCCCCGGCTTCACCCCGTTCACCAAGCCGCAATACGGCACCAGCCTGAACAAGGAGCCGATCAAGCCCAATGAGGCGGTATCCTTCACCGCCGATCAGATCACCTATGATCGCGACAACGGCATCGTCACCGCGACCGGCCATGTCGAGGCGTGGCAGAACGACCATGTGCTGCGCGCCGACAAGATCGTCTTCGACCGCAACACCAATGTCGTCGCCGCCTCTGGCCATGTCGTGCTCCTGGAGCCGGATGGCGAGGTGTTGTTCGCAGATTACGCCGAACTCACGCAAGGCATGCGCGAAGCGGTGCTGCGCGGCATGCGCACGCTTCTCGAGGGCAATACACGCATCGCCGCCAATGGCGCCCGGCGCACCGACGGCCAGTACAACGAACTGAGCCGCATGGTCTATTCCGCCTGCAATCTTTGCAAGGACGATCCGACCAAGCCGCCGGTCTGGCAGATCGAGGCCTATTCCGCGGTCGATGATCTTCAGGCGAAACGCATGGAATTTCAGGACGCGACGGTGGAACTGCTCGGCGTGCCGATTTTCTACATGCCCTATTTTTCCACCGCCGACAGTTCGGTCAAACGCGAAAGCGGCTTTCTCGCCCCGGATGCCGGCTCCAACAGTTTCATCGGCAGCTTTTTTGCGCTGCCCTATTATTACGTGATCAACAATTCCTCCGACATCACCATCACGCCGTGGATCGACAGCGGCATGGACCCCATGCTCGACACGCTCTACCGGCAGAAATTCAACAACGGCCAGATCAAGATCGAAACCGCCGTCGCCTATGACGAGAACGCCATGCAGGGCCTGTTCTTCGGCTCGGGCGATTTCACCTATAACGAGAACTGGCGCTACGGCTTCAATATCAATGAAGCCAGTTCCGCCAATTACATGCGCGATTTCTTCATCTCCGGCTACGGTAACGACGTGCTCTCCAGCACCACCTATCTGGAGGGTTTCGGCCAGGGATCCTATGCGCGCCTCGATACCCAGTTCTACCAGGGCCTGCTCAACATCGTGAACAATGCCGAGCTGCCCTATGTCTTGCCGCGCTATCTCTATGACTATGTCGGCACGCCGGATCAGCTCGGCGGCTATTTCACCTTCAATGGCGGCGGCTTCAACGTGCTCCGCTTCGTCGGCACCAATACCCAGCGCATCAACGGCACGTTCTCCTACAATCTCCCCGAGATCGCGCCGCTCGGCCAGGAATGGAATTTTCTCGCCCGCTTCTATTCCGCCGGCTATCAGGCCTCGAGCCTCGACCAGATTCCGAATTTCAGCCGCTATACCCACTCCAACGTCGCCCAGGGCGAACCCGTGATCGCGGCGCGGCTGAACTGGCCGTTTTCGCGCAGCGACGGCGATGCGACGACGGTCTTGGAGCCGATCACCCAGGTCGTCATTCGCCCCAATGGCTACGGCTTCACCTCGCCCCTGCTCATTCCGAACGAGGACAGCATCGATCAGCTCTTCACCGATTCCAATCTGTTCTCGATCAACCGCGCGCCCGGCATCGATCGTCTCGGCGGCGGCTCCCGCGCCGATGTCGGCATGCATT
>JAKAQU010000191.1 GCA_021819535.1 Pseudomonadota bacterium
CCGATCTACCGCGGTCGCCACCGCGAATGTGCCGAAATTCACCGTCATCATCGGCGGCAGTTTCGGCGCCGGCAATTACGCCATGTGCGGGCGCGCCTATGGGCCGCGTTTTCTCTACCTGTGGCCAAACGCGCGCATCAGCGTCATGGGCGGCGAACAGGCGGCCTCGGTATTGGCGCAGGTGCGGCGCGACAACATCGAGGCACGCGGCGAAGGCTGGGGCAAAGCCGAGGAAGAGGCGTTCAAGGCGCCGATCCGCGCACAATATGAAACCCAGGGCCATCCTTATTATGCCTCCGCCCGACTTTGGGATGATGGCGTCATCGATCCTGCGGAGACGCGGCGCGTGCTTGCGTTGTCGCTCTCGGCCGCCCTCAATGCGCCGATCGAGCCGACGCGCTTTGGCGTCTTTCGCATGTGAGGCGGCCATGTTTCGTAAAATCCTGATCGCCAATCGCGGCGAAATCGCCTGTCGCATCATCCGCACCGCGCGCCGCATGGCGATCGCGACCGTCGCCGTCTATTCGGATGCCGATCGCAACGCGCGCCACGCGATGGACGCCGATCAGGCGCTCGCGATCGGCCCGGCGCCAGCCCGCGAGAGCTATCTTGCGATCCCGAAGCTGATCGAGGCAGCGCAGGCGAGCGGCGCCGATGCCGTCCATCCCGGCTATGGATTTCTTTCCGAGAACGCCGAATTCGCCGAAGCTTGTGCCGCGGCCGGCATCGTTTTCATCGGCCCGCCCGCCTCGGCGATCCGCGCCATGGGCTCGAAAGCGGCGGCGAAGGCGCTGATGGAGAAGGCCGGCGTCAAACTGGTGCCGGGCTATCACGGCGCCGATCAGAGCGAGGCCAGGCTCGCCGCGGCCGCGGCCGAAATCGGCTATCCGGTGCTGATCAAGGCTTCCGCCGGCGGCGGCGGCAAGGGCATGCGCATCGTCGCCGGAGCCGAGGAATTTTCTGGAGCCCTCGCCGGCGCCAAGCGCGAAGCACAATCGGCATTCGGCGATGATCATGTTCTGGTTGAGAAATATCTTGAACGCCCGCGCCATATCGAAATCCAGGTTTTCGCCGACCAGCACGGCCATTGCGTGCATCTTTTCGAGCGCGACTGCTCGATCCAGCGCCGGCATCAGAAAATCATCGAGGAGGCGCCGGCCCCCGGTCTCGACGCCGCGACCCGCGCCGAGATGGGCGAGGCGGCGATCCGGGCCGCACGCGCGGTCGGCTATGTCGGCGCCGGCACGGTCGAGTTCATCAGCGCCGACGGGGCGTTTCATTTCATGGAGATGAACACACGGCTTCAGGTCGAGCACCCGGTGACCGAGATGATCACCGGCCTCGATCTCGTCGAGTGGCAATTGCGCATTGCCGCCGGTGAAAACCTGCCGCTCGCGCAGGAGGCGTTGCATATCGATGGCCACGCGATGGAAGTGCGGATCTATGCCGAGGATCCGGCGCGCAATTTCCTGCCCGCGGCCGGGCGCATCCGCCATCTCGCCGAGCCCGCGCCGAGCCGCCATGTCCGCATCGATTCCGGCGTGCGCGAAGGCGATCGCATCGGTGTCCATTACGACCCGATGCTCGCCAAGCTGATCGTCTGGGATCGCGACCGCGAGGCAGCACTCGCGCAATTGCGCGCGGCCCTCGCTTCCTATGAACTGGTCGGTGTGCACAACAATCTCGCCCTTCTTCGCGCCATCGCCGCCCATCCCGATTTCGCGGCCGAGATCCCCGATACCGGCTTTATCGCCCGCCATCCCGAGTTGCTCGCGGAAGCACCCATAGCCCCCCCGCGTGAAATCCTCGCTGCCGCCGCCCTCCATGTTCTCGCGGCCCGCGATACCGCCCTTCAGGCGCAAAGTGCCGCCAGTTCCGATCCCGCCTCCCCCTGGTTCGCGCGCAATGGCTGGCGGCTCCGCGATCAGGCGCCGGAAGACGTGCATCTCGCGAGCGCTCATGGCGATCACGCCATCTCCGCTTTCTGGCGCGAAGAGGGCGCGTACCGTCTGGTTTTCGCGGGAGGTGACACGGTGGAAGCGCGCGGCCTTTGGCAGGGCGCCCGGCTCCGCCTCACCCTCGATGGCCAAGAGACGCGTTGCAGCGTGGTCGAGACCGAGGACGCGCTGGTGGTGCTTGCGGCGGCCGGCGAATTCCGCCTGCACGTCATCGCCCCCGATGCCGCGCAGGCGGAGGAAAGTGCCGGCGATGGGCGCATCGTCGCACCTATTCCGGGTCATATCCGCAGCGTTCTGGTTACGGCCGGGGAAAACGTCGCGCGCGGGCAAGCGCTGGTGGTGATGGAAGCGATGAAAATGGAAATTACCCTCACCGCCCCCTTCGCCGGGCGCATCACCTCCATCGCCGCAACGATCGGGGCGATGGCCGAGGAGGGGCAGGCCTTGGTGGTGATCATTGCCGAGGCGTGATCACGCCTCGATCCGGAAGCCCTCTTCCTGCAATCCGGGATCGCTCGCGAGCCGCCACTCACGCCCGGCCTCGCGGGTGAAATCGGCCCGCGCCACCTGATCCGCCTCTAGCGCCGAGACGATGGCCGGGGAGGCGACCAGACGGGGGGGGCGCCCCGGCGCATGGCGGCATTCGGCGAGAAGGGCGCGCAAGGCGGCAAGGCCTGCGGCGTGCGCCCCGCGTTGCCGTTCGTGCAAGGGCGGGCGCAGGCGCGGGCGCAGAATTTCGGCAAACCCGAGTGCTGTGAAGCCGAGAAGGCGCGGCTTCAGCGGATCCTCGGCCAGCGCCGCGCTGAGCGCGGGGGCGAGGGCGGCACGCTTGCGCGATTTCATGCCGGCAAAATCGACGAGAATGGCGCCGGAGAGGTTGCGGAGCCGGATCTGCCGCGCGAGCGCGGGCAGAACCGCCCGGTTCAGCGCCGCCTGCGCCAGCGATTTCGCGGCACGCGCTTCCGTCGCCCCGGCGGTGTCGAGATCGATCGCGGTCAGCGCCGGTGTCGGGTGAAACCAGGCACGAACGCCGCCGAAGATGGTGGCCGCAGGCTCGGCGAGTGCCGCAATCGCATCCTCCGTCACGGCATCGAAAGCGGCTGGAGTGTATCGCACCCGCGCCCCGAGGGTGGAGCGCAATTCCGCCGCCAGTGCCAAATCATCGACCAGAACAGGTGCCTCGGGATGGCCGGCGGCAAGCTCGGCGAGCGGGCTCGGGCCGGGCGCGAGCCGGGCGATACGCCCGAGATCGGTGTCCGGGACGTAGACCCGCTCCAGACGGGGCCCCTTCCCGCCTTGCGCGCCGCGAGTGATGCGAACCCCGATCAATGCCCCGGATGCGAGGTCGGCGCCGGCTTTGGTATCGGGCAGAAACCCCTCTTCCCCGCTGGCGAGCGAAACGAACATGCCAGCCATCGCCGGCACCCGCGCGATCACCCGCCCGCAATGGACATCGCCGACGCCATCCGGCGCGCCGGGGCGCCAGATCGCATAGTCGTGGAGAGCCCCATCGCCGCCGGTGAGCGCGATACGCACCTCGCCCGGGGAGGCGCTGGCGCGGAGCAGGAATGTCACGCGAAGCGACGCAAGCCGGCGCCGCGCAGCAATTGCCGCGTCTCGAACAGCGGCAAGCCGACGACATTGCTGTAACTTCCCGAGAGAAACCGCACGAACCCGCCGGCGCGCCCCTGGATCGCATAGCCACCGGCACAGCCGCGCCACTCTTCGCTCGCGATATAGGCGGCGATCTCGGTGGCATCGAGGCGGGCAAAGGTGACGCGGCTCGTCACCAGGCGCGTGCGAAGCCGCCCATCCGGCGAGCGGAGGGCAACCGCGCCATAAACCTGATGCCGCCGCCCGGATAAGAGCGCGAGCGCCGCGCGGGCGGCGTTCTCGTCCGCCGGCTTGGCGATGATGCGGAGCCCGGCGGCCACCACCGTATCGGCGGCGAGCACGAAATCGGCGGGATTTCGTGCCGCGATCGCGGCCGCTTTTGCCGCCGCCAGACGCAAAGCGTGCTGACGGGGCGATTCGCCCCGTTGCGGCGTCTCGTCGCAATCGGCGGGGATGACGCGATCGGGAACGATGCCGATTTGCGCGAGCAAGGCGGCGCGCCGCGGGCTCGCCGAGGCGAGGATCAGCTTGCCCTCACCCATCATCGGCGGCGCGCCGACGCCTCGGGTCGCGTTTGCGGGCAATGCGAATATATGGAAGAAAATCTCTTCTCTTTCTGAAGAAAAAGAAGCAAAAAGACTTTTTCCCGGATCCTTGGAACAGCGATATTCCCCGCAGCGGGCATTGCCTGCGGCAATGCCCAACAGGCAAAAGTTTTTTGGTTCTTTTTTTCAAAAAAGAACAATTTTCTCTATCTTTTCCTTACCTAATGCCACACTTTATTTGAAACGAAAGGTTATTCGCCCCTTGGTGAGATCATAGGGGGTCATTTCCACGTTCACCCGATCGCCGGCCAGCACGCGGATGCGGTTTTTGCGCATCTTGCCACTGGTATGGGCGAGGATCACATGGTCGTTGTCGAGTTTCACGCGACACATCGCATTCGGCAGGAGTTCGGTGACCGTCCCGCTGAATTCGATCATATCCTCTTTTGACATCAGGCCCCTGCAAAACTGGCGTTGGCGCGGAAGATGATCTCGCCGGGCGGGAAGGTCAAGCGCCGGTGCGATGGGAGGTTTCCCTGCGCGTGATCCGTGCCATGCTGGCGCCATGTCGCTGCCCTTCACGCCCCCCCTCGTTCTCCTGTCGCGGCGCGCCCTGCTCGCCGCTGCGTTCGCCGCCGAGAGTGCCGCAGGCGGGCTCAGGGTCGATCCCGGCGTGGCACCGACCCCGTTTCGCGCGACGGCCGAGGGCGAGCGGTTTCGTCTCGATTTCTCCGGCCCCGAGACAGGCCGGCTCGCGCCAATCCTGCTCCCCGCCCGCCGCGCCCGGCTGCTCAAGACGCTGCCGCTCGCCGGGCGCGAGGTCTTGGCCGTCGCCTTCGCCGGCGACCGCGACAGGGCGGACGAGATGGCGCGCGGGCCGCTCGATCTCGTCGCACTGATCGGCTCGGATGGCATGAGGCTCCGCATTCTCGCGGTCGAGATGCTGCATTGGCAGGGCCGCGGCGGCGCCGGCTTCGATACCATGCTCGATGCACCCGGCCGCGGCTCGCTGCTCCGTTTCGCGCGCGTCGCCTCGCCACCGCAGCCGAGCACCGCCTCGCGCCACTGGATCTGGGCCGATTATCTCGCCTGGCGCCAGGCCGCGCCGCTCGCCGATGCCGCGCCGCGCCCGCCGCGCCCCGAGACCTGGCAAGCGGCGCTTGCCGCGATCCGCGCCCGGGTCATGGAGGTGCTCACGCCGCCCCGCACCGAACTCACATTGAATTTACTCGCGCCCACCGGGCTCCTCGCGCCGGACGCAGAAATTCCGAAGCATCCGGGCTGAGACAGCCCTTTTGCCGCGCATCCGCCCCGCTTGCGCCATAAGCCCGCCGCAATCGGGGGCTTGGATGACGCGTGTTGGACGAATTCCGGGGTTGCCCCATGCGCACGCGTTGCTTAGCTAACCGTCAGTTCATTCGGCGTTCATGTCGAGCAACCGCGCGTGAGGCCGGTTGTTCGTCGGTGAACGGGACGTTCGCGTCCTTCCGGCGAGCCCGCCCCATCCCGGCCCGAAGGGCCCGGGGGAATCCGCGGGGAGATGCCGGCCTGGCCCGGCAGTCGATTCCTCGCGCATGCGTCGGCGGGCTTCATACGGCTCTGCTCCCGGTATTCTGTCCGGGAAAGCGTGAGCCTGGGCGGTCGGAGCCAAGACAATGAGGGGTGAAATGATGAACCGGCTATTTGTCGTCTCGAACCGCGTGCCGCTTCCGGAAAAAGGGGCGCAGGCGGGCGGGCTCGCGACCGCTCTGCAACCCTTGCTGGAGAGCGAGGGCGGGGTGTGGTTCGGCTGGAGCGGGGCGATTGCCGCGAAGGCCGCGGAGCAGCCGGCCCGGCTCAGCCATGCCGGCCGCGTCGCCTACGCCACCATCGACCTCACCAAGGCCGAGCATGATGGATACTACGCCAATTTCGCCAATGGCGTGCTGTGGCCGCTCCTTCATTCCATGCCGGAGATGATGCGCTTCGACCGCGCCGACGCGGAAACCTATCTCGCGACCAATGC
>JAKAQU010000192.1 GCA_021819535.1 Pseudomonadota bacterium
CGAAACCGCGCGGGATCGCGGCCATTGCCGATGGCGATCGGGGCGCGGGCGATGCCGAGCCGCCGCGCGTCATCCGCTTCCTCGCGGGAGACGGTGAAATAGATATCGGTGACGCGCCCGCCGAGCCATTCGAGCGCCAAAGCGAGCCCGCGCCGCCAGAGCGGCCCCGGCTGATTGAACAGAAATCCGTGGCAGGTATAGGCGATGCGGGGCACGCCGGCGAGGCGGGCGGCAAACCGCGCCAAAAGCCCGCTGATCGGCATATGGCCATGCACGAGATCGGGTTTCTCCGCCCGGATCAGCCGATAGAGCGCCCAGAAGGCGCGGGCCTGGGCGAGCGGCGAGAGGCTGCGCGCCATCGGTGCGGCGTGGATGCGAAACCCCTCCGCCCTGGCCTCGGCGAAATGCGGCCCCTCGGCCGCAACGCCGATCGCCTCGTGGCCGGCGGCACGCATCGCCCGCATCACCGGCATGACGAAATGCCAGAGCGCGTAATCGACGCTGGTGACCTCGAGGATCTTCAAGCGGCGCGAAATTCCCGATAGCCGGCTTCGCGCAACGCGCAGGCCGGGCATGTGCCGCAGCCATAGCCCCAGTCATGCCGCGCCCCGCGCTCGCCGAGATAGCAGGTATGCGTCTCCTCGACGATCAGCGCGACCAGCGCCTCGCCGCCGAGATCGCGCGCGAGCCGCCAGCTCTCGGCCTTGGAGAGCCACATCAGCGGGGTTTCGAGCACGAAACGCCGCGCCATGCCGAGATTGAGCGCGATCTGCATCGCCTTGATGGTGTCGTCCCGGCAATCGGGATAGCCGGAATAATCGGTCTCGCACATGCCGCCGATGACGCGCCGGAGATCGCGGCGATGGGCGATCGCGGCGGCGAGGGTCAGGAAAAGAAGATTGCGGCCGGGGACGAAGGTCGAGGGCAGCCCGTCGGCGCCGAGCGCGATGGCCGCATCACTGGTCAGCGCGGTCTCGCCGACCGCCGCCATCGCCGGGCCGAGATCGATCAGATGATCCTCCCCGAGCCGGCCGGGAAACGCCATGGCTGCCAATTTTTCGCGGAGGCGCGGCCGGCATTCGAGTTCCACCGCATGGCGCTGGCCGTAGCGGAAACCGACGGTCTCCACCTCCCGATACCGCGCGAGCGCCCAGGCGAGCGTGATCGTCGAATCCTGCCCGCCCGAGAACAAGACCAAAGCGTGATCGCCCCTCGCGTCCATCCCGCTTCTTTGCCGCTCTTCGATCCCGCCTGGCAATGCCCTATATCTTGCTCGCAGCCTCAGACGGCGGGAGAATGGCATGAACCTCGATTTCAGCGAAGACGAACTCCAGCGCTATTCCCGCCACATCCTTCTCGGCGAGGTCGGTGCGATCGGCCAGGCGCGGCTCCGCGCGGCGAGTGTTCTCATCATCGGCGCCGGCGGCCTCGGCTCGCCGCTCCTCCTCTATCTCGCCGCCGCCGGCGTCGGGCGGATCGGCATCGTCGATGACGACCGGGTGGAGATTTCCAATCTCCAGCGCCAGATCGCCCACACGACCGCGCGGCTCGGCATGCATAAGACCCGCTCGGCGGCGATCGCGGCGCGCGAACTCAACCCCGAGGTCACATTGGTCGAGCATGACCACCGGCTCACCGCCGAGAACGCCCTCGCTCTGATCGCGGAGTATGACATCGTCTGCGACGGGTCGGATAATTTCGCGACGCGCTTTCTCGTCGCCGATGCCGCCGTGCTCGCGCGGCGCACGCTGGTGTCGGCGGCGGTTTTGCGTTTCGAGGGGCAGCTTGCGGTGTTTCGCCCCGATGGCCCCTGCTATCGCTGCCTCTATCCCACGGCACCGCCGCCGGGCGAGGTGCCGAGCTGCAGCGAAGCCGGCGTCCTCGGCGCCGTCACCGGCGTCATGGGTGCCCTGCAGGCGACCGAGGTTTTGAAGGAGATCACCGGCATCGGCGAAAGCCTGGCCGGGAGGCTTTTGCTGTGGGATGCGCTCGCGCCGCGTTTCCGCACCATTGCGCTGCAGCGCGACCCCGATTGCGCGCTCTGCGGCGCTCATCCCACCATCACCACGCTCGCGACGGCGGCGGAGACGGTCTGTGCCGGCTGAACCGCTCGGCATTCTCCTCCTCGCCGGCGATCATGAGCGGGCGCATTATGCGTTCGTGCTCGCAACCAGTGCCGCAGCACTCGAGCGCCGGGTGATCCTGTTCGCGACCAATGCCGGCTGCCATGCCCTCTGCGCCGATTGGTCGGGGCTTGCGGATGCGGCGCGGGATGAGGTGATCCGCGGCCGGGGGGTCGCGGGCCTCGCCGAGCTGCGCGAGGCGGCGCGAGCCCTCGGGGTGCGGCTCATGGCGTGCGAGGCCGGTCTCGCCGCCGCGATGATCGCGCCCGCCGATCTCCTGCCCGAGGTCGAAATCGCGGGGGCGACGAGCTTCCTCGGTGAGATCGGCGGCGGCCAGATGCTCGCCTTATGAGAGGCCGCTTCCGTGCCAGAAGCCGAGGATGGCCTCGGTCGCATCGACCGGCGTGCCCATCACCCATTGCGAGGCGGGGCGGCGGCGGGCGGCCTCCTCATCGACCGGAAAACCGTGATCGAGCCCGGCGATCCGCCAGGCCTCCACCGCCGGGGCGCGCCCATGCCCCCAGCGCCGACGGCTGATGCCAGGGGCGGGATGCTCGATCGCCGCGGACGCGAGGTCGATCCCGTGCAGCGCCGCCCATTGCCGCGCGAGATTTTCGCCATTGCCGGGATCGACCACCCGGTCGGCATCGCCATGCCAGATCGAAAGCCGTGGCCAGCGTCCCTTATGGTCGAGTTGCCCGGTGATCCGCGCGGCCCAATCGGCGGGTGACATCATCGCCGGCCCGGCATCGTGCATACGGAGGAGCGCCTCGCCGGCATTGCCGGCGCAGCCGACCGGAAGCCCGGCGATGACCGCCCCGGCGGCGAAGGTCTCGGGATAGGCGGCGAGCAGTACCGCGGCCATGGCGCCGCCGGCCGACAGACCGGCGACGAAGACCCGGTCCGGATCGCAACGAAACTGCCTGAGCGCGGCCTGGGTCATCTGCCGGAGCGACAGCACCTCGCCGCGGCCGCGTCTCGTGTCGGCAACGCTATACCAGGAGAAACAGCGGGCGTGATGATTGGCGGCGGCTTGTTCGGGGAGCACGAGCACGAAGCCATGCCGGCGTGCCGCCTCAACGAAGCCGCCGCTCACGGCGAATTCCTCCGCATCCTGGCGGCAGCCATGCAGCAGCATGACCAAAGCCGCCCCGGGCCGCCGCGCCCGCTCGGGGCGGAAGACCCGCATGGCGAGCCGCCCGGGATTGGAGCCGAATTCGGCGACATCCTGCCACTCGCCCCCGTCGTTTCCATCCCAAGGCATCAGAAAGCGCCCGATTCCGGCGTGCCAGCCGCGCCAGAGCCGACGGCGGAGCCGCGCGAGCTGGTGGCGGGGCAGGACGGGCGCAGGCAAAAAACCTGACGAAAGCATGGATCCCACCTTCTTTCATGGGGAGCTTTCGGCATATGGGGTGCGCTATGCTGCGCCGCAGCATGAAGAAACGCATGGCTCAGGTGGTATATCTGCGCAAATCGCATGGCTAGCCGAGCCATTTCCGGATCGCCGGGTTCATGGCAGCGAGACCGCGACCGGCGGGATCTGCCGCTCGGCGAGCCAGAGTTTCAGCGCCTCCGCCGTCATCGGCCGCCCGATATAATAGCCCTGGCCCTCATCACACCCCCAGCCCGCGACCATCGCACAGATTTCCGCCGTTTCCACCCCTTCGGCGACGACACGGTAACCGAGTTCGTGTGCCATCAGGATCGCCGCCTTGACGATCGCGCGGTCGCGGGCGCTGGTGGCGAGCACGCGGATGAAGGATTGATCGAGCTTGACCACCGATGCCGGCATGGATTTGAGATAGGCGAGATTGCTGTAGCCGGTACCGAAATCATCGATCGCGATTTCGACCTCGAGGTCGCGAATGGCGCGCAATTGCTGATGGACGAAGGTGCGGTTGGGCAGGAGGCTGCTTTCGGTGAATTCGAGCTCGATCGCCGCCGGCGGAAGATCGTAGCGGCGGAGGAGATCGGTGATGCGGCCGACGATGTCGCTGTTCTGCAAATCCCCGGCCGAGACATTGATCGAGACGCGAAACAGCGGCTCGGTGCGGCGGAGTTCGGCGATTTCGCGCATGGCGGCCTCCATCACCCAGTAGGTGAGGTCGGTCATCAGCGTGGTGTGTTCGACGAGCGGGATGAATTCGCCGGGTGAGACGGGGCCGAGTGTCGGATGGTTCCAGCGGATCAGCGCCTCGACCGCACGGCAGGCGCCGCTTTTGAAATCGAGCCGGGGCTGGAAGGCGAGCGTCAATTGCCCGGGCAGATCGAGCGCGCGGCGCAGCTCGCCGAGCAGCATATGCGCATCATGCCAGTCATTGGCGGCGCTCTGGCCGCTCGCCGCGGTCAGCATCCGCCCGACCGCGCGCGCCTCGTGCGCGGCCAGAACGCCGCGCTGCACGAGCGCCTGGTCGGTGAAATCGCCGAGCCGGAACGGCACCACCCCGATGCTCGGATGGAGCGCGACCGGCACCTCGCTGCTCATGGGGCGGCGGAAATGGCTTGCCATCTGATCGAGCTTTTCCTGCCAGCCCGGGGTTGCGGACGGGTCGAGCAGAAAGGCGAAGCGGAGCGAAAGCGGGTGGTAGATCGGGAATTTCTCCTCGAATACGGCCCGAATGCCGCGGATCATCGCGGTCGGCAATTCGCGCTCCCAGCGCGGGCCGAGGAGATTGATATGGGTCGGCAGATGATCGGGATCGGCGATGTCGATCATGACGAAGAGCCGGCTTTCGCCTTGATGGCGGCGGATGAGATCGGCGAGATCCTCGCCGAACTGGGCGGCATTGGGAAGCCGGCTGGTCGGGTGCAGGCGGCCGGAGGCCTGGCGGAGTTCGATCACCGCCATCACCTGTGCGGCGAGGAGTTCGAGCGTGTGGCGCTCACTCGGCGAGAACTCACGCGGTTCATGGCCGATCAGGCAGAGCGCGCCGAGCGCGTGTCCGTCGCGGGTGATCAGCGGTGCGCCGGCGTAAAAACGGATATGCGGCGGGCCGAGAACCAGGGGATTGTCACGAAATCGTGGGTCTTCGCTTGCATCATTGACCACGAGCGTCTGCTTGCCATGGACGACGTGGCTGCAAAACGCGATGCCGCGCGGAATTTCGCCGAGATCCGGGCCGTGGCGCGACTTGACCCATTGGCGTGCGTCGTCGATCAGGGCGATCAGCACCACTGGCACCGCAAAGAACCGCGCGGTGAGCAGGGTCAGGCGATCGAATTCGTCACTCGGCGGCGTATCGAGCAGGTTGAGCTGCCGTAACGCGGCCAGGCGCTCTGCTTCTTCGCTTGCGGCGAGCACTCGTCACCTTTCGCGTGATCCCGCCTGAGCGGAAATGCCCGCCGGGACGAAAATGAACGTATCTCAATGTGCCATACCAATTCTTACAGAAGCGCTAACACAAAATATTCTTATTTTTGAATGGGCCGGCGGCGAAAGAGCGGGATCAGCGGGTCGGGCGCGGCGGGGTCTCCGTGTAGTCGTAAAAGCCGCGCCCGGTCTTGCGGCCAAGCCAGCCTGCCTCGACATATTTCACCAAAAGCGGGCAGGGGCGGTATTTGCTGTCGGCCAACCCCTCATAAAGCACCTGCATGATGGCAAGACAGGTGTCGAGGCCGATGAAATCGGCCAGCTCCAGCGGCCCCATGCGGTGATTGGCGCCGAGCCTGAGCGCGGTATCGATCGCCGCGACCGAGGCGACGCCTTCATAAAGCGCATAGACCGCTTCATTGATCATCGGCACCAGGATGCGGTTGACGATGAAGGCGGGAAAATCCTCGGCGACGGCAATGGTCTTGCCGAGCTTCTCGGCGAGGCCGCAAATGGCGCGAAAAGTCGGCTCGTCGGTCGCGATGCCGCGGATGATCTCGACCAGCTTCATCACCGGCACCGGATTCATGAAATGCATGCCGATGAATTTTTCCGGCCGGTCGGTGCTGGCGCCGAGCCGCGTGA
>JAKAQU010000193.1 GCA_021819535.1 Pseudomonadota bacterium
CGCGCCAGCCACCGCCACCACGTCAGCCGCCGTAACCGCCGCGCCAGCCGCCGCCATAACCGCCGCCATGCCAGCCGCCGAAGCCTCCGCCGTGACCGCCGCCGCCGAAGCCGCCATGCCAATCGGCACGCGCCGGCAGCGTGACTGTTGTTGCCACGGCGAGGCCGATGGCGGCGATAACGGGTGTTTTCAGGCGCATCGATCGTCTCCTTCGTCCCCCGACGAGCCGATTTCAGCGACGGGCTTGGGGGCGCGAGTTTCCCGCTCCCGGACTTCCGGGAACCCGTTTAATCTAGCAGCGGGATGATGGCGAGAGTCGGGCGCCTTTGTATCTTTTCGGTAAGTTTTCCCGCACAAACTGGCGCGCCGAGGCTTTCTCGCGACGATATCCGCGGTTATATATCTCTCACGGATCGCTCCTCGCTCAGGTGACAGGTTTTCCGATGCCCGCGCTGCCCGCCGATCTCGGTAATGTTCTGAAACGCCAGGCCAAGGCGGCTTTGCCCCCGCTTCTGTTTCTCGCGCTGGCCGGCTATTTCGCCGCCAATGCGACGCGCGGCGATCTCGGGCTCCGCGCCTATGCCGCGCGCGGGCAGGATCTCGCGCGGGCCGAGGCGGCGCGGGCCGAGGCGGAGGCCGATGTCGCGACCTGGCAGCGGCGGGTCGCGTCACTGCGCGCCGAGCATCTCGATGCCGATGTCATCGACGAGCGCGCCCGCGCCATGCTCAACCTCGCCGATCCCGACGATATCGTCGTCCCGTACGGGGCGCTCGGGCCGCTTTTCTGACCCGCGCCCGCGCGGCAAAAACCTGCAATCTTGCTGCGCCGCCGACCGAGGCCGCGATCGAAACCTGCGCCGGCCGGGCCCTTCGCGCAATCTCCGATCCCGGCGGGGACGCAAAATCATGCCCGGGCAAGGCATTAACCGAAATTCGGTTGAATTGAGCTACCGCGCTGCACAATAACGCTTTTTTGCAGAATCGAGCTTGCCGCCATCCGAGCGCCGGGTTAGGTCTCGAACACTTCCGAGGGGCAATGCGACGGGGGCATAGCGATGGCGCGAGCAGCCAAAAATACCGGACAGGCCAAAAATACGGGACAGGCCAACAATACGGGGCAGGGCGGCAAGAACCACACCGGCAAGGGACGCGGCAAAGGCGGGACCGGCCTCGGGCGCGAGGCCTTGCTCCGCGCCTATCACGATATGCTACTGATCCGCCGCTTCGAGGAAAAAGCCGGCCAGCTCTATGGCATGGGGCTGATCGGCGGTTTCTGCCATCTCTATATCGGCCAGGAGGCGGTCGTGGTCGGCGTGCAGATGGCGCTCTCCGAAGGCGATGAGGTCATCACCAGCTATCGCGATCATGGCCATATGCTGGCGACCGGCATGGATCCGCGCGGCGTGATGGCCGAACTCACCGGAAGGCGTGACGGGTATTCGCACGGCAAAGGCGGCTCGATGCACATGTTCTCGCGCGAGAAGAATTTCTTCGGCGGCCATGGGATCGTCGGCGCCCAGGTGAGCCTCGGCGCCGGGCTCGCCTTCGCCAACCGCTATCGCGGCAACGACCGGGTCGCCGTCACCTATTTCGGCGAGGGGGCTTCGAGCCAGGGCCAGGTCTATGAAAGCTTCAACCTCGCCGCACTGATGAAACTCCCGGCCCTCTTCGTCATCGAGAACAACAAATACGGCATGGGCACCAGCGTCGAACGCTCCAGCGCCTCGCATGATCTGTCGAAGAACGGCGCCGCCTGGAGCATTCCCGGCGCCCAGGTGGACGGAATGGATGTGGAGGCAGTGCATGACGCGGCGAAACTAGCCATCGCCCATTGCCGCGCCGGCGAGGGGCCGTATCTCCTGGAAATGAAAACCTATCGCTATCGCGGCCATTCGATGTCGGACCCTGCCAAATACCGCACGCGCGAAGAGGTTCAGAAAATGCGCAGCGAGCGCGATTGCATCGACCACGCGCGCCAGCATCTCGAGACGCTCGGCGTCGGCGAGAGCGAATTGAAGGCGATCGATGATGCGGTGAAAAAACAGGTCCAGGAGGCGGCGGATTTCGCGCAAAACTCGCCCGAGCCCGACCCCGCCGAACTCTGGACCGACGTTCTGGCGGAGGCGTGAGATGGCAAGCGAAATCCTGATGCCCGCCCTCTCGCCGACCATGACCGAAGGCAAGCTCGCACGTTGGCTGAAGAAAGAGGGCGAGGCGATCCGCGCTGGCGACGTGATCGCCGAAATCGAGACCGACAAGGCGACGATGGAGGTCGAAGCCGTCGATGAAGGGGTGCTCGGCAAAATCCTCGTCGCCGAGGGAAGCGAGGGGGTCGCGGTCAATACGCCGATCGCCGTGCTCGCCGCCGAGGGCGAGGATGTCAGCGCCGCCGCCGCGAAAGCGGCCCCGCCAGCCGCCGAACCCCGCCCCGCTACCTCGCCCACTCCCACCGCGCCCACCCCCACACCCGCCCCTCCGTCACACGTCGCGGCAATGGCGGGCGAGGAAAAAGTGGGCGAGGAAAAAGATTGGGGCCCAGTCGCCAGCCTCACCGTGCGCGAGGCGCTGCGCGACGCCATGGCCGCCGAAATGCGCGCCGATCCCGATGTCTTCCTGATGGGTGAGGAGGTCGCCCAGTATCAGGGCGCCTATAAAATCAGCCAGGGCCTGCTTGACGAATTCGGTGAGCGGCGGGTGATCGACACGCCGATCTCCGAACACGGCTTCACCGGGCTTGCGGTCGGGGCGGCGATGGCCGGGCTCAAGCCGGTTCTCGAATTCATGACCTTCAATTTCGCCATGCAGGCGATCGACCACATCATCAACTCGGCCGCCAAGACGCGCTATATGTCGGGTGGGCAGATGAGCTGCCCGATCGTCTTTCGCGGCCCCAATGGCGCTGCCTCGCGTGTCGCAGCACAGCACAGCCAATGCTATGCGAGCTGGTATGCGCATGTGCCGGGTCTCAAAGTCGTCGCCCCCTGGTCGGCCGCGGACGCCAAGGGCCTGTTGCGCGCCGCGATCCGCGACCCCAACCCGGTGATTTTCCTTGAGAACGAAATTCTCTACGGTCACAGCTTCGATTGCCCGACCGATCCCGATTTCGTGCTGCCGATCGGGCGGGCGAAAATCGAACGGACGGGCAGGCATGTCACCCTCGTTGCGTTCTCGATCGCCGTCGGCACCGCGCTTGCTGCCGCGGAAACCCTCGCCGGCGAGGGGATCGAGGCCGAGGTGATCAATCTCCGCACGCTCCGCCCGCTCGATATCGGAACCATCGTCGCCTCGGTGAAAAAAACCAACCGTCTGGTCACCGTCGAGGAGGGCTGGCCCTATGCCGGGATCGGCGCGGAAATCGCGATGCAGGTGATCGAAAACGCCTTCGACTGGCTGGACGCGCCGCCGCTTCGGGTGCATGGCGCCGATGTGCCGCTGCCATATGCCGCCAATCTCGAAAAACTGGCGCTGCCGCAGCCGGATTGGGTGATCGCGGCTGTGCGAGAAACCGTCAAGGGCATGGGTTGAGGGAGGGCGTGATGGCAACCAACATCCTGATGCCGGCTTTGTCGCCGACGATGACCGAGGGCACGCTCGCGCGCTGGCTGAAAAAGGAAGGGGAGACTATTCGCGCAGGCGACGTCATCGCCGAAATCGAAACCGACAAGGCGACGATGGAGGTCGAAGCCGTCGATGAAGGGTTGCTCGGCAAAATCCTCGTCGCCGAGGGAACCGCCGGGGTCAAGGTCAATGCGCCGATCGCGGTTCTCGTCGCCGAGGGCGAGGCCGTGCCGGAAGGAGGTGGGCCTTCCGCGCGGCCGGCCCCCTCGGCTGCGCCTTCGCCGACGGCAGCGCCCGCGCCCGCGACACAAGCGATAAAACCGGCATCATCCCCTGCGCCGCAGGCAGAGGGGGCGGAGGCGCGCCTTTTTGCCTCGCCGCTTGCGCGGCGCATGGCGCAGCAGGCCGGGATCGATCTCGCGAAACTTAAGGGGAGCGGCCCCCAGGGTCGCATCGTCAAGGCCGATATCGAGGCCGCGCTGCAAAAACCCGCCGCCGCCCCAACCGCGGCCGCGCCCGTGGCCGCGCCCACATCCCCGCCGGCGCCAGCCGCGCCGTCGGCGAGCGCGATCGCGGCCCCGCACGATTTGATCGCCCATTCCTCGATGCGCAAAATCATCGCCCGGCGCTTGAGCGAGGCGAAA
The DNA here is from genome assembly GCA_021819535.1 of Pseudomonadota bacterium. Lineage (GTDB taxonomy): Bacteria > Pseudomonadota > Alphaproteobacteria > Acetobacterales > Acetobacteraceae > Acidibrevibacterium. The sequence continues at coordinate 4,203 of JAKAQU010000193.1, forward strand.
CAGCAAATTCCGCATTTCTATCTGAGCGCCGATATCGCGCTCGATGCCCTGGTCGATCTTCGCGCGACACTCAACGCGAAGGCCCCGAAAGACGGGCCTGGCGCCTTCAAGCTTTCGCTCAACGATCTGATCGTCAAGGCGGCGGCGATCGCGCTCCGGCGGGTGCCGCGCGTCAATGCGAGCTTCACCGAAGAGGGCATCGCCCTCTATCGCGATGTCGATATCAGCGTCGCCGTTGCCATTCCCGATGGCCTCATCACCCCGATCATCAGAAGTGCCGACCGGAAAGGTCTCGCTGCCATCAGCAATGAAATGAAATCCTTGGCCGAGCGGGCGCGGGCGGGCAAGCTTAAGCCGGAAGAATACCAGGGCGGCGGCTTTTCGATTTCCAATCTCGGCATGTATGGCGTGACCGCGTTTTCCGCCATCATCAACCCGCCGCAGAGCGCGATTTTGGCCGTCGGTGCCGGCGAAAAGCGTGCCGTGGTGAGAGGTGATGCGATCGCCATTGCAACGATGATGACCTGCACCTTGAGTGTCGATCACCGCGTCGTCGACGGCGCGCTCGGCGCCGAATGGCTTGCGGCGTTCAAGACGATCATCGAGGATCCGCTGAGCCTGATGCTGTGACAACCCGCGCAACGGGAGCCGAAAATGGCCGATACCTCCTTTGATCTGATTGTGCTCGGCGGCGGGCCGGGCGGCTATGTCGCGGCGATCCGCGCGGCCCAGCTCGGGATGAAAACCGCACTCGTCGAGCGCGAGCATCTCGGCGGCATATGCTTAAACTGGGGCTGCATCCCGACCAAGGCGCTGCTGCGCTCGGCGGAAATCAGCCACATATTGCAGCATCTTCCGGAATTCGGGTTTGCGGCCGAGAATATTCGCATCGATCTCGCGAAAATGGTCGCGCGCTCGCGCAGCGTCGCCAAACAGCTCTCTTCGGGTGTTGCGCATCTTCTCAAAAAAAACAAAGTCACCGTCTTCGACGGCGCCGGAAAGCTTGCGGGTGCGGGAAAGCTTGCCGTCACTAAAGACGGAAAGGCGATCGCGACCTTGAGTGCTGCCCATATCGTGCTTGCGACTGGCGCGCGGGCGCGTGAACTCCCCGGGATCGAGGCGGACGGCAAGCTGATCTGGACCTACAAAGACGCGATGGTGCCGAAGGCGCTTCCCAAACGCCTTCTCGTCATCGGCTCCGGGGCCATCGGTATCGAATTCGCGTGTTTCTTCCGCAGCCTCGGCGCCGAGGTCACGGTGGTCGAAGTGCTCGATCGCATTCTTCCGGTGGAGGATGCGGAAATCAGCGCCTTCGCCCATAAGGCGTTCGAAAAGCAGGGGATCAAGATCCTCACTGGCGCTTCCGTCAAAAGCGCGAAAAAGGGCGCTGACAGCGTGACCGTCAGCATCGCGGCCGGCGGCAAGGAGAGCGAAATCACCGTCGATCGCGTGATCTCGGCGGTTGGCATCGTCGGCAATGTCGAGACGATCGGGCTCGAGGAGGCGGGGGTTAGGGTCGAGAAAACTCACGTCGTGATCGATGAATTCTGTCGCACCAATGTCCCCGGCGTCTATGCCATCGGCGATCTCGCGGGCCCACCCTGGCTTGCCCACAAGGCGAGCCATGAGGGCGTGATCTGTGTCGAAAAGATCGCCGGCCATGACACCCACCCGCTCGATGTCACCAATATCCCCGGCTGCACCTATTGCCGCCCGCAAATCGCCTCCGTCGGCCTGACCGAGGCGAAGGCGAAGGAAGCCGGGCGCGAGGTGCGCATCGGCCGTTTCCCCTTCATCGGCAACGGCAAGGCGATCGCGCTCGGCGAGCCGGAGGGCATG
>JAKAQU010000194.1 GCA_021819535.1 Pseudomonadota bacterium
TTCCGATCTTCCTGCATTCCGGCAGCGGGCGGAACGATGCCATTCTTCTCTGTTCCGCGTATCGCGCGGCGCAATCGCCCGCGCTGCTTACCGAGATCGCGGAACTTGCGTCTGCCCTCGCGCCCGCATCCGAACGGCGCGCCGAGACACTGGCGCAAGGGGCTGCATTCGCGCGTGCCGCCGGTGCCTGGGGTGGCACTGTGACCGCAGCCTTGCCGGTTGCGTTTGGCGCCCTGGCTGCGCGGCATGGCATCGGCGAGGAGGCGGCGGTGCTCGGCTATCTGCACGCTTTCAGCGCCAATCTGATTTCCGCCGGCGTCCGGCTGATCCCGCTCGGCCAGTCCGACGGGCTTTGGGTACAAGCGGCGCTCGCGGCGGATATTCTCGCGCTCGCGGGCGAAATCCGAAGCCAGACTCTCGATGATCTCGGCGCTGCGTGTTTTCGCGCCGACATCGCATCGATGCGCCACGAAACCCAGTATACGAGGTTGTTTCGCTCATGACCAATTCCCGCCATGGTCCACTTCGTGTTGGCATCGGTGGCCCAGTCGGCAGCGGCAAGACCGCGCTGATGGATGCGCTCTGCCGCCAGTTCCGCGACCGTTTTGATATCGCGGCAATCACCAATGACATCTATACCAAAGAAGACGCCGAGTTTCTCACGCGCGCCGGCTCGCTCGTCGGGGAACGTATTCTCGGGATCGAAACCGGCGGCTGCCCGCATACTGCTATTCGCGAGGATGCGTCGATCAATCTCGCGGGAGTCGCCGATCTTTGCACGCGCTTTCCCGGGCTCGACCTGATCCTAATCGAGAGCGGCGGTGACAATCTCGCGGCGACGTTCAGCCCGGAACTGGCCGATATCACCATCTATGTCATCGATGTTTCGGCGGGAGATAAGATTCCGCGCAAGGGCGGTCCCGGTATTACGCGAAGCGATCTCCTCGTGATCAACAAGACCGATCTCGCGCCTTTCGTCGGCGCCAGCCTTACGGTGATGGATCGCGACGCGAGGCGTATGCGCGGTGAGCGGCCTTTCGTCTTTGCCAATGTGCGGGGCGGGCGTGGTGTCGCCGACATCGCCGCCTTCATCGCCCGCGCCGGCGGCCTCGATTTCGGGTAGCACGGCGCGGATCGGAATGATCCGGAAGCAAGTCGTGTTTGTCCCGGAAGAGGGGAGAAAGCAACGCGTCTGGTGACTCCGTTATGTGTGGCATGGGTTTTGCTAAATTATTTCGACCTCTGCCTTGATCCCACACAGCACGGAGTTGCCATCATGATCGCGGCTGACACGTTCGAGCGCACGATACGGTGCAAAAAATCGCTATTTGCTATATTCTCAGGCACAGTCTTCCTGCTTGTCATGTCGGCAGCGTTGCCGGCGCGCGCCGCGGACACAACGCTTAGTGGATCAGCGGCATGTCTCGCTCTGCAAGCGAAATATCCCGTGCTCAAGGGCAAGACCCTGGTCGATGCCCTCAATCCGCATACGCCAGGATATGAGGCGCTCGACCCCAATGATCCCAGCCACTATATCGGCTTTGATGTCGATCTGGCCGAAGCGCTCGGCGAGTGTTTGGGGTTCAAGCTCGCCTACAAGCCGGTGGCGTTTGCCGCACTCCTGCCGACATTGCAGAGCGGCCAGGCGGATTTGGTGATTTCCGACATCTACGCGACCCATGAACGCGCCAAGGCCGCCGATTTCGTCACCTATTCCAAGGTGTTCGATGGTGTTCTGGTCGTCAAAGACAACCCGAAGCACATCACCGGGATCAACACCACTCTCTGCGGCGACACTGCCGCCGAAAATACCGGCTTCGTCGAGGTGCCGCTCGTGCAAAATCTCGCCCCCGAATGCAAGACCGCGGGCAAGCCGGAGCCCAGCCTGCAACTCTATGACAATAACGCCGATTGCATCCAAGCCATTCTGGCCGGGCGCGCCGATACTTACATCAACGACGTGAACACCGTCGATCAGGCGGTCAAAGCCTATCCCGACAAGCTGAGCAAGGCCGTCGCGGTAACACTTCCCTATTCGATCGGGATCGCCATCGCCAAGACCAAGCCCGAATTGCGCGATGCGATCATGGCGGCGCTGATCGAGGTGCAAAAAGCGGGTGTCGAGACCGCGCTGCTCAAGAAATGGGCGCTTGATGCCGGATCCTTGGAAGAACCGCAGATTCTGAAGCAATAATGTCACTGTTTCTCCATTATCTCACCCTGCCATATCTTCTGACGGGAATAGGCTTCACGCTCGAAGTCACCGCTTTGGGATTGGCAGGCGGGCTGGTGATAGGAGTGCTTCTGGCCGGCATGCAATTGGGGCGCGTGCCGGCCCTGGCTGCGGTCGCGCGTGGCTATGCGGTGATTTTCCGCGGCACCCCGCTGATCCTGCAACTCGTCTTCGCGTATGACGCGCTGCCGCATATCGGCTTGACGCTCTCGGCCGCCGCCGCCGCGGGGCTGGCGCTGACCGCCAATGAAGCACCCTTCATCGCGGAAATTCTTCGCTCTGGCGTCATTGGCGTCGAGGCTGGGCAAATCCTGGCCGGCCAGGCGCTTGGCATGACGCCGTTCGTGCTGATGCGCCGGGTGGTGGCGCCGCAGGCGATCCGCGCCATCGTGCCGGCGCTCGGCAACGAAGCCGTGACGGCGCTGAAAAATTCATCGCTCGCCTCGGTCATCGCGGTGCCGGAGCTTACGCTGCGCAGCACGCAGCTTGCATCATCGACTTTCGATTTTTTCTCGATCTTCTTTGCCTCCGGCCTGATGTATCTCATGCTGACCGGAGCGGTGAGCGTGCTGCAATTGCTCATCGAGGCGACACTCGATCTCGATCGCGGAAAAAAGCGCGCGTGGTTTGGGTGGCGGGTGCCTGGGCGGCAGGCGCGCGTCGCGCCCGCCGTTGCCGCGCCGCTTCCAACACGGGGGGCCGATCGCCCGGCCGCGGCGATGGCCCCCGCCGTTCCGAAACCTCACCAGAAGGCAATTCACCGGAGCGGGCGAGACGAAGGCGAGGTCGTCGTCGATGTGCGAAATCTGCACAAGCGCTATGGCGATCAAATCGTGCTCGATCATGTCGATCTTAATGTTCGTTCTGGTGAGATCGTCGCCCTTCTCGGCCGCAGCGGCTCAGGCAAGAGCACGCTTCTCCGCTGCATCTGTCATCTCGAAGAGGGGGATGCGGGCATCGTCCGTGTCGGCGGGCGGAGGCTCGGTCATGGCGAAGACGGCCGCAAATTGACCCCGCGCGAGATTGCGCGTGAGCGCGCCAATCTCGGCGTCGGCATCGTGTTTCAGCATTTCAATCTCTTCGCCCATCTCACCGCGCAGCAAAACATCGCGGGGCCTCTGCAATGGGTGCATGGCCTATCGGCCGCCGATGCTGACGATCGCGCTTTGTCGCTGCTGCGCCGCGTTGGTCTCGAACACCGCGCCGATGCGCTGCCGCGCCATCTCTCGGGGGGACAACAGCAGCGGATCGCCATTGCGCGCGCGCTCGCGCCGAACCCGAATGTATTGCTTCTCGATGAGCCGACATCCGCGCTCGATCCCGAACTCGTCGAGGAAGTCCTCGATGTCATCCGGCAACTGGCCGAGCAGGGCGGTCTCACCATGCTCATTTCGACCCACCAGCTTCGCTTCGCGCGCGATGTCGCGGATCGCATCGTCTTCCTCGCCGAGGGCGTGGTGAAGGAAGAGGGGCCGGCGCATGAAGTGCTCGCCCATCCACGACATCCACTGACCGCGCGCTTCCTCCGCGTCATGGGCGCGGAGCAACTGGCCGATATTCCGCGATGAGCAAGACCCGAGAAGCATTTTCCTTCACGCCGGCCGAGGGCGTCCCGCCCGCGGTCGCGCCGTTTTCGCATGCCATCCGCTGGGGTGATCTCTTGTTCGTCACCGGCCAGATGCCAACCGATCCGGCAACGGGGAAGCTGGTCGTGGGCGATGTCTTGGTTCAAGCCAATCAAGTCAGGCGCAATCTCGAAGCCGTATTATCGCCGTTCGGCGCAACGCTCGACGATGCCCTCATGGTCCGCGTCTATCTCGCTTTCTTCGAAGATTATGGCGCGTTCAATGCGGCCTATCAGGCCTGGTTTCGCGGCCCGCTGCCAAGCCGCACTTGCGTTGGTGTCAATGGCCTGGCGCTTGGCGCCAGGATAGAAATCGATCTCATCGTCGGGCTGCGGGAGGGTCAAACCTAGCATGAGTCTCACTCATAACGAACGCGCGATGAAACGTGAGCCGCGACGACCCGATCTGCACGAATTGCGGGCGACACCGCAAACAGTGCATTGGGGCTATTTTTCTCCCTCGCTTCCGCCCGTGCTGCGCGTGGCAAGCGGTGACGTCGTGCGCGCCGAGGCGGTTACGCACCACGCCGGAGATGCACCGGAATTGATGATGGATGCCGGGATCGAGGAAATTTACGACGGCATCCCGGTTTCCGATCGGAATCCAGGCGTGCATATCCTGACCGGGCCCATCTACGTCGAGGGCGCGCGGCCGGGTGACATGCTTGAGGTTCGCTACCTGCAGATGACGCCACGGTTGCATTACGGCTCCAATCTCGCGGCGCATTGGGGCCATCTCTATCAGGAGTTTGGCAAGGAACGTGTGACCATCTATCGGATGGACGACGCGAGCCAGACGGCCGAAGCCGTGTTTGCTTACGATTTTCCGGGCAAATACCTCGTGCCCGGCACGATCACGCCGGCGCGCGACTGTTGCCGAGTACCGGCACTTCGCGGTGTCCGCGTGCCGGTGCGGCCGCATCTCGGCACCGCAGGCGTCGCGCCCGATGCAACCGGGCGCACGAGCAGCGTGCCGCCCGGGCGCCATGGCGGAAATATCGACAATTGGCGTATCGGCGCGGGTGCGACGATGTTCTATCCCGTGCAGGTTGATGGTGCGCTGTTTTCGATCGGCGATCCGCACATATCCCAAGGTGACGGCGAAATCAGCGGCACCGCCATCGAAGCCTCGCTCGATGTCATGTTCCAGGTCTTCGTGCGAAAGGATTTTCAGTTCCCATCTCCTCTCCTTCGCACCAGCGATAGCTGGATGACCCATGGATTCGATGAGGATCTGAATCAAGCGATGCGGCACGCCAGCTTGGAGATGCTGAGATTATTGACGGAACATCACGGGTTGAGCCGTGATGACGCCTACTCGCTGATGAGCGTCGGCGCCGATTTTGCCGTAACACAAGTTGTCGATGGGCGGCAGGGCGTGCATGCCCGCATTTGCCACGCCGTGTTCCCCGAGGGAAGCGCCGGAAATGGCGGCAAGGGTTGATGCCGGCTGTGCCTTCCCCCATCCTCAATCGCGCGACCGGCTCAGAGATCGGCGAGGCGGACCCAGATGCCGAGCATGACGGCGGGGATCAGGGCGGCTGCGATCATCATTGGCCCCGGCATGCGGCCGAGCGCCTCGTGCAGCACCAGGAGCGTGAGCGCGAAAAAGGCCGGGGCGATGATCATGCCGCCGATGAGCGAGGCGGGGCTTCGCGCCGGTGGCTCGACCGACGCGGGGGCCGCGGCTTCGGTGCGATCCTGGCGGGGCATGGCGCTCAATCCCCGCCTCCGAGCGGCTTTGCGGCGAGGTCGCGGCGACGGTGGCGCTGATCATAGCCGTTGAAGAGATGGCCGAAAAAACCGCGATCGAGATCGGACGTGCCGAACAGCCAGTCGGCGATCGGATAGGTGAGGTTCATGTTGCATTTCATCATGAGCGCCGTGTCATGATGGGCGATGTGATGGCGGCGGATGGTATTGACGAAGGGGATGTGGCGGATCAGCCGATCATCCTTGACGTGGCAGCAGAGGTGAAAAAATTCGTAGTTGAGATAGACGCCGCTCGTGGTCGCCATCAATAGCCAGGCCGCGTTCGCCGACCACGCCCAGGCAAGAAACGCGGCGCCGATGGCTGACATCGCGATGAAAATGATCAGCGCGTAGGGAGGAAAAAAAGATC
>JAKAQU010000195.1 GCA_021819535.1 Pseudomonadota bacterium
CTACAGCTTGTTTTAGGCTGTATCACCCGGCCTCCATCCTGCATGAATAATCAGTTTCTCCGGAACGCCGGGTTGGGTCGGCAGCGCCAAGCAAACAAGGCATGCCGTAACTAAGTTGTGACTTATGCACACTTTTTTGTCAAGTTCCAGGCACGGCGTCTCGGAGAACATGTTGGTCCGGGTTAAAATTATTTGCGTATCGTCAATATTTCGACGGATATGGCGGTGATGGGTGGGCCTGAGGCCCGCTCCGTTTGTCGGGGTTACTCAGACGTCCGGATACCAGACCTCGGGGACGAAGGCATAGCTGCTTCCGGCGCGGGTGACGTGGCCGAAGGTCGGGAAATCGAGATGCATGCCGGCAACCCGGCTCCGCTCGCTCGCCGCCAGGTTGAAAATGCGCCGGCGCGTCGCCCGCCCCTGCGCCGGATCGATGTCGAACACCATTCCGGCCTCGGGATTGGCAAACTGCACCCCCGGCATATGCACGATATCGCCCCAGATCAGGAGATGCTCGCCCCCCGACTGAATGGCATAGCCCGAATGGCCCGGCGTGTGGCCCGGCGCGGGGACGATGGTGATCCCAGGCGCCACCTCGCCGCCCGCGACCGTCCGCAGCCGCGCGCGATAGGGGCCGATGCCGCGCGCGGCGATCCCGAACGCATCGCGCAGCCCCTCCGGCGCCCCGGCCGGAACCTCGCCGAGCCAGAATTTCGCCTCCGCCTCGTGGACGACGATTTCGGCCTCGGGAAACACCGCCTTGCCCTCGCCATCGACCAGGCCGGAGACGTGGTCGATATGCATATGCGTGACCAGAACCCGCCCGATCGCCTCCGGCCGCACGCCCATCGCCGCGAGATGCCGCCCGACCGCGCCCGCCGCCGGCCCGCCGATGGTGCCGCAGCCGCTATCGATCAGGGTGAGTGAGTGGCCGTCATTGACCAGAAACGCGTTGATGGTGATGCGCGGCGGCATGCGCCGGTACGCCGCCGCCTGCAGCTTTTCCGCCTCCGCCCGGTCGATATTCGCCATGACATCGAGCGTGACCTCGAAAATTCCGTCATTGATGGCGCTGATCACGAGATCACCGAGGCGAAAATGATGCACGCCGGCGATCTGGGCTTGGGGGAGAGAGAGCGTCATGGCGGTTTCCTCTGCTGCGCGATGGTCGAAAGGCGGGCTTTCGCGGCGGCGCCCTTGCGCCAAGGATGGCGGGATCGCGCAAACGAGGCAACCCCTCTCCCACCGGACTTTTGCCGGCCCCGGCTTTCGCCGATGGGCATGAGAGGATAATAAGGCAGACGCGCATGTGGGAGAATGTGGCCGCCAATGACGAGCCCTCTTGCCTCGATGACCGGCTTTGCCCAGAGCGAGGGCGAAAGCGACGGCACGAGTTTTCTCTGGGAGGTGCGGAGCGTGAACGGGCGCGGGCTCGATCTCCGCTTTCGCCTGCCGCCCGGTTTCGACGCGCTGGAACCCGGCTTGCGCGAGGCCGCGGGGAAGGTTTTGCGGCGCGGTAACATCGCCGCGAACCTCACCATCCGCCGCGCCCGCGCGGCACGGCCGGAACCCGATCCCGTGATGCTCGATCATGTTCTCGCCCTCGCCCTCGCTCTCGCCCGCCGCATCCCCGGCGGCGCGCCGCCGCGCGCCGAGGCGCTGCTCGCGCTGCCCGGCGTGCTCCGTATCGACGACGAACGCGCCCCACCCGATGAGGGCGAGGCGCGGGCGATCTTGGACGGCTTCGGCGAGGCGCTCGCCGGCCTCGTCGCCGCGCGGCGCGCCGAGGGGGCACGGCTTGCCGCCCTCCTCGGCAACATTCTCGCCGAAATCGCGGATCTTCACGCCGAGGCGACGGCGCTCGCGCAAGCGCAGCCGGAGGCGCTCCGGGCGCGGCTCCGCGATCAGCTCGCTGCCCTCCTCCGCGGCGGCGAAACCGTGCCGCTGCACGAAGAGCGGCTGGCGCAGGAAGTGGCGCTGCTCGCAACGCGCGCCGATATCCGGGAAGAACTCGACCGGCTGGCGAGCCATCTCGCCGCCGCCCACGCCTTGCTCGACGAGCCGGGCGCCGTCGGCCGGCGCTTCGATTTCCTGGTGCAGGAATTCCAGCGCGAGGCCAACACGCTCTGCAGCAAGGCCGCCACCGCCGCGCTCTCGGCCTGCGGCCTCAGGCTGAAGGCGGCGATCGAGCAGTTGCGCGAGCAGGTGCAGAACATCGAATGAGCGTCCACTTTCCCCGCCGCGGCCTCTGCCTCGTGCTCGCCGCCCCCTCGGGGGCGGGGAAAACCTCGATCAGCCGCAGCCTCCTCGCCGCTGATCCCGGGCTCCATCTCTCGATCAGTGCGACCACCCGAGCCCCACGCGCCGGCGAGACCGAAGGGGTGCACTATTTCTTTCGCGACCGGCCGGCCTTCGATGCCATGATCGCGGCGGACGAGTTACTGGAATGGGCCGACGTCTTCGGCCAGCGTTACGGCACGCCCCGCGCCCCGGTCTCGGCGGCGCTCGCGCGCGGCGAGGACGTGCTGTTCGATATCGACTGGCAGGGGCATCGGCAATTGCGCGCAACCCTTCCCGGCGATGTCGTCGGCGTTTTCATCATGCCGCCCGATTTCGCCGCGCTCGAAACCCGCCTTCGCGCGCGTGGCGATAACGAGAACGATATCGCGCGACGCATGGCGGCGGCCGAGGCCGAAATCTCGCACGCGCGGGAGTTCGATTACTGCGTGGTCAACGATGCCCTCGCCGATGCGATCGCGACCGTCGCCGCCATTCTCCGCGCCGCCCGCGCGGCGACCGCGCGGCAGGCCTGGCTTCCGGCGTAAGCGGCTTGCCAGCGTCGACGCCGGCTGCTAGAGACCCGCCTTCTTTCGCGCGCCCGGGCGATAAGGGCATGCCCGGCCGCGAACGCGCGCATTCGATGCGCACCCCTTTCGGAAAGGAGAGCGAAATGCCCAAGATGAAGACCAAGTCTTCGGTCAAGAAGCGATTCAAGATCACCGCAACCGGCAAGGTTCTCGCCGGGCCGGGCAAGAAGCGGCATAATCTTTCGGCACGCAGCCAGAAGGCCAAGCGCAGCAACCGCGGGAGCCAAGTGCTCACCCATGCCGATGGGCTGACCGTCAAGCAATGGGCGCCCTACGGGCTCGGTTGAGGAGATAGCACATGGCACGGGTGAAACGCGGCGTGACCTCTCACGCCCGGCACAAGAAAGTTCTCGATCAGGCGAAGGGCTATGTCGGCCGCTCTTCGACCAATTATCGCATCGCGCTCGAGCGGCTGGAAAAGGCGCTGCGCTATGCCTATCGCGACCGCCGGGTCAAGAAGCGCGATTTCCGCGCCCTCTGGATCCAGCGCATCAACGCCGCGGTGCGCGAGCATGGCCTTACCTACTCGCAATTCATCGCCGGGCTGAAACGCGCCGGCATCGAGATGGATCGCAAAATCCTCGCGGCGATCGCCTATGACGACGCGGCTTCCTTCGCCGAGATCGTCAAGAAAGCCCAGGCTGCTCTCGGCTGAAACAGGCGCCGGGGACACACCCCGGCCTTTCGCGGCAGGAACTCCGATGCGAATTTTCCGCTATTCTTTTCAGGTGCTCGGCGGCGTGATGGGCGCGGCCCTGCCGCTTACGCTTGCGCTCGCCCAAAGCTCACCCCCGCCGGGGACGAACCCACCGCCTGGCGCCACTGTTCCCGCCGCCAAGCCCGATCCGGTGGTCGCGCGCGTGAACGGGCGCGACGAGCATCTGAGCGATCTCGAAAACCTCGCCCAGAACCTCCCCGAGCAGTTGCGCAACATGCCGCCCAACATGCTCTATCCGATCCTCATCGATCAGATCATCGATCGCGACCTTCTGGTCCAGCAAGCGCGCAAGGAAAATCTGCAAAACGATGCCGCGGTCAAGCGCGAGATGGAGGATGCCGCCGACATGGCGCTCCAGAACGCGCTGATCACCCGCGCCGTCGCCCCGCATGTCACCGAGCAGGCCCTGCAAGCGGCCTATCAGAAAGAGATCGCCGGCAAGCCGGGCGAGGAGGAGGTGCATGCGCGCCACATCCTGGTCGCGACCGAGGCCGAGGCCGACAAGATCATCAAGGAATTGCAGGGGGGCGCCGATTTCGCGGCGCTGGCGAAGAAGGACAGCACCGATCCCGCCGGCGCCAATGGCGGCGATCTCGGCTGGTTCAAGAAGGGCGACATGCTGCCGGAATTCAGCGATGCCGCCTTCGCCCTCAAACCCGGAGAATTCACCACCAAGCCGGTGCATACCCGCTATGGCTGGCACGTGATCCAGGTGATCGAGCGCCGCACCGCGCCGCCGCAGACCTTCGCCGAGGCTCGTGATCAGTTGCGCCAGCAGGCGATCCAGGACGCGGTGCAAAAGGAGATCGAGGTCGCGCGCAAGGGCGCCAAGATCGAGCGCTTCAATATCGATGGCTCGCCCGTCCGCCCGACCGATCAGGCCGAGCCGCCGGCGTCGCCCGGCGATACCGCGAAGTAAGCGTCCGACCCCATGGCCGCCCCGGTTTCGCCGCTCGCCGTGCCGCTGCCGCCGCTCGCGCCGATCGCGGGGCTGAGACTAGGCGTTGCGGCGGCGGGCATCCGCTATCGCGATCGCACCGATCTCATGATGGCGGAGTTTGCGCCGGAGACGACGGTCGCCGGCGTCTTCACCCGCAACCGCTGCCCCGGCGCGCCGGTCGAATGGTGCCGCGCGCAGCTTCCCGCAGGGCGGGCGCGTGCGCTCGTCGTCAATGCCGGCAATGCCAATGTCTTCACCGGCCGCGCCGGCGGTGACGCCGTCCACGTGACCGCCACGGCGGCGGCAAAGCTGATCGGCTGCCCGGCGGGAGAGGTTTTTCTCGCCTCGACCGGCGTGATCGGGGAAGTGCTCCCCGTCGAACGCCTGACCGCGGCGCTGCCCGCGCTTCACGCCGGTCTCGCCGCCGACCGGCTGGCGGAGGCGGCGCGGGCGATCATGACCACAGACACGTTCCCGAAGGCGGCGACACGGATAGCCCGGATCGGCGGGCGGGAAGTGCGGATTTCCGGCATCGCCAAAGGGAGCGGGATGATCGCCCCCGACATGGCAACGATGCTCTGCTTCCTGTTCACCGACGCCAAAATCCCCGCCCCCGCCCTGCAAAACTGCCTCGCGCGCGGGATTGGCGGCAGTTTCAACGCAATCACCGTCGATTCCGACACCTCGACCTCGGATACCGTGCTTCTGTTCGCGACCGGCCAGGCAAGCCATGCGCCGGTTTCGGAGACTGGCGGCGTCATTCTTCGCGATTTTTCGCGTGCTCTTGCCGCGGTTCTTCATGACCTCGCCTTGCAGGTGGTGCGCGATGGCGAAGGGGCGGAGAAGCTGATCCGCATCGATGTCACCGGCGCGGTTTCGCCGCGCTCGGCCAAAAGGATCGCCCGCGCGATCGCCGATTCGCCGCTGGTCAAGACCGCGATCGCCGGCGAGGATGCGAATTGGGGCCGCATCGTCATGGCGGTCGGCAAAGCCGGCGAGCCGGCGGACCGTGATCGCCTGTCGATCGCCATCGGCGGGGTGTGGATGGCGCGCGAAGGGACGGTGGTTCCGGGTTATGACGAGGCCCCGGTCGTCGCCCATATGCGCGGGCGCGAAATTTCGATCGCCGTCGATCTCGGGCTCGGCCGGGGCCAGGCCACGATGTGGACCTGTGACCTGACGCACGGCTATATCGACATCAACGGCAGCTATCGGAGCTGAGCCGATGCGACAGTGCCGTTGGCACTGTCGCCGCCGCCTCAGAACAAAGCCGCCGCCTTGCTGATGGCGATAGTGAGGCCGATCAGGAATGGAACGCCGACGGCAAGCCAAGCCAGTATGCCGCCAAGGCCGAAACCGCCGCGCGCCGCCGTCTCGGCGCTGGTGGAGACCTTGTCTTCCCGCACCAGGGCGCGCTCACGCGCCAGTTCCTCGTCGGTCATGT
>JAKAQU010000196.1 GCA_021819535.1 Pseudomonadota bacterium
ATCTGCATGATTGACGGATCGTCGTCGCGATCCTAGCTTCCCTCGCATGGGGGAGGAGAATTTGGCCGAGATCGAGTTCGACTGCGCGCCCGCGATCGCCGATTTCGATCTTCGTGCCCTGCCGGTCGGGTTTTACGAAAACCCCTACCCTTTCTACCATGCGCTCCGCCGGCATGATCCCGTCCGGCGCATGCCGGATGGCAGCTATTTTCTGACCCGCTACGATGATGTCGTCGCCGTCTATCGTGACGCGAAGCGTTTTTCATCGGACAAGAAAGACGAATTCCGGCCCAAATTCGGCGCAAGCCCGCTTTACGAGCACCACACGACGAGCCTCGTCTTCAACGACCCGCCGTTTCATACCCGAGTGCGCCGGCTGATCGCGGGCGCGCTGACGGCGCGCGTGATCGCGGAGATGGAAGAGGGTATCGAGCAGCTCGTCGTAACCCTGCTCGATCGGGCCGATCATGGCGCGCGGTTCGATCTGATCGAGGATTTCGCGGCCGTCATTCCGATCGAGGTGATCGGCAATCTGCTCGCCGTGCCACGCGATGAGCGCGGAAATCTGCGCGGCTGGTCGCTCGCCATTCTCGGTGCCTTGGAGCCGGCACCGGATGCGGCGGTGCTGGCGCGCGGCAATCGCGCGGTCGAGGAATTCCTCCTCTATTTGCGTGATCTCGTGGCGCAACGGCGGGCCCGGCCGCTCGATCCGGCGCGCGATATCCTGACGCGCCTCATTCTCGGCGAGGCCGATGGGACGCGGCTCGATGAGCGCGAATTGCTGCATAACTGCATCTTTCTTCTCAATGCCGGGCATGAGACGACGACCAATCTGATCGGGAACGCGCTGCACGCGCTCGCTCTGTTCCCTGACGAGCGGGCGCGTCTCGTGGCCTCGCCCGCGTTGATGCCGAGCGCGATCGAGGAATTTTTGCGTTTTGAAAGCTCGAACCAGCTCGGCAATCGCCGCGCCGTCGCGGCGGCCGAGATCGGCGGCATTCCCATCGCCGCGGGCACGCTGATCACGCTTTGCCTGGGTGCGGCCAATCGTGATCCGGCGCAATTTCCCGACCCCGACCGGCTCGATGTCGCGCGCGCGCCCAATCGCCATCTCGCGTTTGGCTTTGGCATTCACCAATGCGCGGGTCTCAATGTTGCGCGGCTGGAAGCGCGCATCGCGATCGCACGGTTTCTCGAGCGCTTCCCGCGCTACGAGCTTGCGGGCGCGCCGGTGCGCGGCGGGCGGGCGCGGTTTCGCGGCTTCCTCTCACTCCCGGTGAATTTGCTGTGATCCATTCTCCCCTCACGCGCCGCTCTCTCGCCGCACTGATCGCGGCCCCGCTGCTCGGCCGCGCCGTGCGCGCGGCGGACATACCGCTTCGCATCGGCGTTCTCACCGATGAAACCGGCCCCTATGCCGATAGCGGCGGGCCGGGATCCGTTCTTGCCGCGCAAATGGCGGCGGCCGATTTCGGCGGACACGTGCTCGGCCGCCCGATCGAGATCCTGCACGCCGATCATCAGAACAAGCCCGACATCGCCGCCGCCATCGCCGGGCATTGGTATGACGAGGGCGGCGTCGATGCGATCATCGATCTGCCGGTGACGGCGATCGCGCTCGCCGTGCAGCAGGCAGCGAAGACGCGGCAGAAAACGGTGATGATCACGGCCGCCGCGACATCGGATTTGACGGCGAAATTCTGCATGCCGGTCAGCACGCACTGGGCCGATGATACGCATGCACTGACGGCGGGAACGGCCCAAGCGGTGCTTGCTGGCGGGGCGAAATCCTGGTTTTTCATCACCGTCGATCACGCCTTCGGCCGCGCCATGCAGCGCGATGCGAGCGCGGTGATCGAAGCGGGCGGCGGGAAAGTGCTGGGGGCGGCGCGCCATCCGATCGGGGAGAGCGATTTCGCACCTTTCCTGTTGCAGGCGCGGGCCTCGGGGGCAACGGCGATCGGCCTCGCATCGGTCGGCGGTGATCTCGTCAACCTCATCAAGCAGGCGCGCGAATTCGGCCTTCTGCAAACGGGAGGGCCGGTGATGGTCGGCTTTCTCACCTATATCACCGATATCAACGCGCTTGGCCTTCCGCTCACGCAAGGGCTCACTTTTTCCGCCGGATTCTACTGGGATCAGAGCGAAAGCGCGCGCCGCTTCGGCGAGCGTTTCATGCGCGCCCGCCGCGCCATGCCGACCAAGAACCAGGCCGCGATCTACACCGCGACACTGCATTATCTTCGCGCCTGCGCGGCGGCGCAAAGTGCTGCCGCACTCTCCGCCAATCGCGCCATGCGGGCACTTCCGATCGATTATTTCGGCCATCCGGCGCGGATACGCGACGATGGCCGGGTCATCTATGATCTGATACTCTACCGGGTGAAAACACCCGCGGCGAGCCACGCGCCATGGGATTATTACGAGAAGCTTGCGAATATCGCGGGCGATAGCGCGTTTCTGCCAGAAAATCCTGCCTGCAAGGGATAATTTCGCGAGGGATGCCATGATGAAGAGAGTTGGGCTTGTTCTATTGGGCGCCTTGTCGATGGCTCTCGTCTCGGGCGTTGCGCGGGCCGAGGAAAAGCCGCTTCGCATCGCCGTGATCGAGGACAGCACAGGTCCGCTCGAAGCCTATGCCAAGCAGTCGGAAACCGGGTTCAAGCTCGGGCTCGAATACGCGACACATGGCACCATGATGGTCGCCGGGCGCAAGATCGAGGTGATCGAAAAAGACAGTCAGACCAAACCCGATGTCGCGCGCAATCTCCTCGCCGAAGCCTATGGCGACGATGACGTCGATCTCGCGATCGGCGGCACCAGCTCCGCGGTCGCGCTCGCGATGCTGCCGGTCGCGCAGGACTACAAGAAAATCCTGATCGTCGAACCCGCCGTTGCCGACAGCATCACCGGCGCGAAGTGGAATCGCTACATCTTCCGCACCGCGCGCAACTCCTCGCAGGATGCGATCGCCAATGCCCTCGCGATCGGGAAACCCGGGGTGAAGGTTGCGACCTTGGCGCAGGATTACGCCTTCGGCCATGATGGCGTCGCGGCCTTCCGCGCCGCTCTCGCCGCGACCGGGGCGAGCCTCGTGCATGAAGAATACGCGCCCCCGACGACCACCGATTTCACCGCCCCCCTGCAACGGATTTTCGATGCGCTCGCCAAGGAACAGGGCGATAAAGTGGTGTGGGTGATCTGGGCCGGCGGCGGCGATCCGCTGAGCGCCTTGAAGGCGATGGATCCATCGCGGCTTGGCATCCGTGTTGCGACCGGCGGCAATATCCTTCCCGCCCTCGTCGCGTACAAGGCCTTCCCCGGCCTCGAAGGTGCGACCTATTATTATTACGACATTCCGAAAAACCCCGCCAATGACTGGCTGGTCGCCGAGCATGAAAAACGCTTCGGCAAGCCGCCGGATTTCTTCACCTGCGGCGGCATGAGCGCGGCGATGGCGGTGGTCGCGGCGGTCGAGAAGGCGGGCGGCAAGACCGATAGCGAGACCCTGATCGCGGCGATGGAGGGGATGGGTTTCGATACCCCGAAAGGAAAAATGATTTTCCGCCCGCAGGATCATCAGGCGTTGCAATCGATGTACGGCTTCCGCATCGCGGTCGAGCCGGATATCGCCTGGGCGGTGCCAAAGCTCACGCATGAGTTCACCATCGAGGAGATGAAGGTGCCGATCCAGAACGGCCGCTGAGACCGCGCAGATGACGCCGCTTTTGCGCACGCATGATCTCTCGGTGCGGTTCGGCGGCGAGGTCGCGGTCGATTGCGTGTCGGCGTCGTTCTTTCCCGGAACATTGACCGCGATCGTCGGCCCGAACGGCGCCGGCAAGACGACGTTCTTCAACCTGATCTCCGGGCAAATTCGAGCGAGTGCCGGTGAAGTATGGCTGAAGGGCAGGCCCATCACGCGCCTCTCCGTCCCCGCGCGGGCACGACGCGGGCTCGGCCGCGCGTTTCAGCTCACCAATCTCTTTCCAGCACTTTCTGTATTCGAAAATGTGCGGCTCGCGGTGCAGGCCGAGGCGCGGCGCGATTTCCGCCTGTTCAGCCTCGCCTCCGATCATCGCGATCTGATGCGAAAGAGTGACGCACTCATCGAGCGTGTCGGGCTCTCAGCGCGGGCGCAACTGGCGGCAAGCGCCTTGAGCCACGGCGATCAGCGCAAGCTCGAAGTGGCACTTTTGCTCGCCTTGCAGCCGGATGTTTTCATGTTCGACGAGCCGACGGCAGGAATGAGCGTTGACGAGGTGCCGTCGGTGCTCGATCTCATCGCCACCATCAAGCACGATCGGACCAAGACGATCCTGCTCGTCGAACACAAAACGGACGTCATTCGCGCGCTCGCCGACCGGGTGATCGTTCTGCACCAAGGGCGCATGCTCGCCGATGGCGCGCCGGCGGAAGTGATGGCGCTCGCGATCGTGCAGGATGCCTATCTCGGCCACGCCGGCACGTCCGGCTGAGCGATGACGGAGATGGCGCCACTTCTCGAACTCGCTGGTGTCGAGACGCATGTCGGCCGTTACCACATTCTGCATGGTGTCGATCTCGTCGTGCCGGAGGGAAAGGTCAGCGTGCTTCTCGGGCGCAATGGCGCCGGCAAGACGACGACGCTCCGCACCATCATGGGGCTCTGGCGTGCCTCGCGCGGCGCGATCCGCTTTGCCGGACGCGAGATCGCGGCACTCGCGACCGCCGATATCGCCCGCCTCGGCATCGCTTACGTCCCCGAAAACATGGGGGTTTTCACAGCACTTTCGGTCGGTGAGAATTTTCGCCTCGCCGATTGGCGCAGCGATCCTGCGCCGGCGCGGCTCGAGGCCGCCATGGCCGCGTTTCCGGTGCTTGCGCGCAAATGGGGCGACCGCGCCGGCACGCTCTCGGGCGGGCAGAAGCAGATGCTCGCGATCGGGCGCGCCATCGCCTCCGACCATCGCCTGCTGATCATCGACGAGCCCAGCAAGGGCCTGGCGCCGGTGATGGTGACACAGCTCACCGACGCGCTGGCCCGCCTCAAGGAGGCGCGCACGACGATCCTGCTGGTCGAGCAGAATTTCGCCATGGCCCGCCGCCTCGGCGATCATGCCGCGGTGATGGAGGATGGGCGTATCGTCCATGTCGGCGGGATGGCGGCGCTGGCGGAGGATGTTTCCTTGCAGACCAAGCTTCTCGGCCTCAGCCTCGCGAGCCATCAATGACCGCGTTTTCGCTCAAGGGGCGTGATCCGGTGCCCTATCTCGTGCTGCCGGTGCTTGCCGCGCTCGCGCTTTCGGTCATGCATTTTTCGGCCTGGCTCACGCTTACCGTCGCCGGCATCGCCATGGGCAGCATGCTGTTTCTCGCCGCCGTCGGGCTCACGCTGATTTTTGGCCTGATGGATGTTCTCAACTTCGCCCATGGCGGGTTCGTGACGCTTGGCGCCTTCGTCGCGGTCGCCGTGCTGGCGGCCTTGCCGATGGCGGGCGGCGCGCTCGCGGTGTTTTTCGGCATCGGGCTCGCGCTCGCCGCCGCCGCGGTGGCGGGAGGCGGATTGGGGCTGGTGTTCGAGCGCGTCCTCGTGCGCCGTGTCGCGGCCGCACCGCTCCGGCAAATTCTGATCACGGTCGGCGGCGGCATCATCCTGCAACAGATGCTGATCGCGGTATTTGGCGCGGAACCCTTGGCGCTGCCGCGGCCGGAGATTTTGCGCGGCAGCGTCTTCATCGCCGGCGCAGCCCTGGAACGCTATCGCCTGGCGGTGATCCTGCTCGGCCTTTTCGTCTATGGCGCAACCCATCTCGCGCTCAACCACACGCGGCTCGGGCTTTTGATCAGGGCGGCGGTGGAAAACCGGGAAATGGTGGAAGCACTCGGGTTTCGCGCCGGGCGTCTCTTTCGTCTCGTTTTCGCGGCCGGCACCGCGCTCGCGGCGAT
>JAKAQU010000197.1 GCA_021819535.1 Pseudomonadota bacterium
GCGTCACCCGGCCATGTTCGGGGCGGATGAAGCCGAGCAGGATTTCGAGGATGGTCGATTTTCCCGCCCCCGACGGCCCGACGAGGGCGAGCGTTTCGCCGGCACGGAGGCGAAAGCTCACATGCGTGAGCGCCGGCCCCCGGCTCGGATCCCAGGTGAAAGAGACATCCTCGAACGCGACGCTAACGCCGCTCGCGACGACCTGGCGGATGGCCAGCGCCGGCGCCGGCGCGGGGGCCGGAGGCAGGGTCGAGAGCAATTCGGCGCTGGCACGGGCCTGCATCCGGTCTTGATAGGCGGCGGCGAAGGCGCGGAGGGGGGCGAAGAATTCCGGCACCAATAGCAGCAAAAACAGCGCCCGCGCCGGCGCGGCGGCGTTCCAGCCATGGAGCGCGAAGCCGACCAGTGCCGCCGCCATCGCGAGATCGAGCGTCGCCGAGGAAAGAAAGGCGACCCGCAAGACGCGGAGCGTGCGCCGGCGCAACTCGTCGGCGGCGCTTTTGAGCCGGGCCGCCTCGTCCTCGGCGCGGCCATAGAGCACGATGGTCGCAATGCCGCGCACGCGGTCGAGAAACCGCGCTTGTAGCCGCGCCATGGCGATGAACTGCCGCTCTGCCGCACGCGCGGCACCAACGCCGGCGAGCGCCATGCCGAAGGGGACCAGAAGCCCGGCCGCGAGCAGCGCGAGGGCGGCGCGCCAGTCGATCAGCGCTGCCGCGAGCACAACCAGCGCCGGCCCGGCGATGGCGAGCCCGGCGGCGGGCAGCCAGCGGCCATAAAACCCGTCGAGCCCCTCGATGCGGTCGATCGCGGCCGTGGCGAGTTCGCCGGAATGAAAGCGCCGGCGGAGCGCCGGCCCGGCGGCGAGCAGCCGCGCCACGATATCGGCGCGTAGCCGCCGCCGGCCGGCGATGCCGGTGCGGCTGGCGGCAACGTCGCTCGCATAGGCGGTAACCGTGCGAAGGAGCGCAAACAGCACGAAACCGGCAAGCGGCAGTGCGACCGGCGCCGGCCGCCCGGTCAGGGCATGGGCGAGGATGGCGGCAACCGTCGCCGCCTGGCCGATGCCGAGTGCGACGCCGGCGACGCCGAGGCCGATCAGCGGCGCAATGACGCGGCGCGACGCCCGGCTTTCGGCCTTGAGCCAGGCAACCGCTTGGGGATTCTTCCGGTCAGTCATGTATGACGGTACATAGCCATGGCGCGGGAAAAAGGACAGAGTGGCATCGCCCTCTATCGACAGATTTTGAACCTCGGCACCTTGATTTTGATCAAGTCATGGCGACCCTGATCAAGTCGCGCGCTGGGGGCAGGCGGCGATCAGGGGAGATGTGTCTCGATCTCGGCGGCCAGGGCCGCAAGCTCGGCCCCGGCGCGCGAGCGCGGCGCCGCCTCGTCTATGCCGAGACCTCTGGCAAAGGCGTTGGCGAAACCGGCGCGGTTGCCGAGCGCGGCCTCGAGGAGCGACAATCCGCGCTCGGCGATCTCGGCCGCCATGCCCTGGCGGAGACGCGAGGCGCTGGCCGCGCGGTTGAACATCAGATACGCCGGACGGCGTTCCTCCGCGGCGAGCCGCAACGTTCCCTCCGCCGCCCAGAAATCCGGCGGGCTCGGCTGGATCGGCACCAGGACGAGATCGGCGGCGCGCATCGCGGTGCGCGAATCGGTGGTCAGCTGTGGCGCGCTATCGATCAGGATCATGTCGAAATCGCGACCGAGGCGATCGAGTTCCGCCCCGAGCCGCCAGCCCGAGACATCGGAAAAGCCGAGCCGTGCGAGCCCCTTCGCGGCGGGAAGCTGTTCGCGGAGCGCGAACCAGCGCGCGAGGCTCTTTTGCGGGTCGATATCGAGGAGGGCGACGCGGCGGGTTTGCGCAAAGGCGACGCCGAGATGGGCGGCGAGCGTGGTCTTGCCGGCGCCGCCTTTTTGCTGGGCAATCGTCAGGATCACCGCCATCGCGCCTCGCTTTCAGGGCCGAGCAAAGCCGAAGGGCCGCGTGCGCGCAAGCGGAGAGAGGTTTTTCCGCGTCACGCCCGTTCGATCAGTTCGATTTTGTAGCCGTCCGGATCCTCGATGAAGGCGATCATGGTGGTGCCGAATTTCACCGGCCCCGGCTCGCGGGTGATTTTGACCCCGGCTTGGCGGAGTTCGTTGCAGGTCGCGGTGACATCGGGGACGGCGACGGCGAGATGGCCGAAGCCGGTGCCGAGGTCATAGCCCGAATCCTGACCCCAATTATAGGTGAGTTCGAGCACGGTATGGTTCGCCTCGTCGCCATAGCCGACGAAGACCAGGGTGTATTTGCCCTCCGGCACCTCGCGCCGGCGCAATTCCTTCATGCCCATGAGGCGGGTGTAGAAATCGACGCTGGCATCGAGATTCTTGACCCTCAGCATGGTGTGCAGGTAACGCGCGTTCGATGCGGTCATGATGGTTCCTTTTCGCGTGCAGGATGTGTTGTTTGCGGATCAATCCCGTCTGGCCAGGTGTCATGTCGGGCCGCTTCCGGATCAAGGCTTAGCAGAAAAAGACCGGCCGCATCGGCTGCCGCGATCATCGCCGCGCGGGCGGTGATCATGGTGCCATGCGCCTCGAAGGCGATGCCGCGCAAACCCGCTTCCGCCGCGCAGCGGACGGTCTCGGGCCCGATGGTGGGCAGATCGGCGCGCCGATCCTGCCCCGGCTTGACCAGCTTGACCAGCACCCCGCCCGGGCCAGGCCGCGCCAGAGCCTTGGTGCGCGCCAACATCGCATCCGTGCCCTCGATCGCCTCGACGGCGAGCACGATGCCCTGCTGCACGACCGCGCCTTGCCCGACATCGGCCGCACCCAGGGCACGAACCACGGCAACCCCGCGGGCGATGTCGCGCATCGCCGCCGCATCCGGCGCCACCGCGCCAAGGAGGCCGGGGGCCGCGACCAATTCGTCGAGGATCTCATGGGCGCCGAGAACACGAAACCCTTCCTCGCCGAAAACCCGCACGATGGCGGCGAGCAAGCCGTCATCGCCAGAGAAGGCGGCGCGGCCGATCCGCGCGAGGATGCGCGCGCCCTCGGCATCCGGGCGCAGCGCGAGCAGGGAAGGGCGGCGCACCGGCCCGACCAGTACCAGATCGCGGCAATGATGGGCGCGAAGCTGTGCCAGGATCTGGCCGGCAGCGCCGAGCCGGGCATAGACATGGCGGTAGGGCGCCAAACCCGCGGGCTCGGCGAAACCCTCGAAGCCGATGATGAACACCTCGCGCCCGGAGGCGATGGCCGCCGCCGCGACGCGCCCGGGAAGCGGCCCGCCACCGGCGAGAATGCCAAGCACCGGCTTTGCCGCGTCAGTCATCGTCGTGGGATGCAAAAACCCCTCCCATGCGGGGGGCATGGGAAGCGACGTTCCGGGCCGGCGGGCATGACGTCATCATCACCGGCGCGTTTACAGCAAGGAAAACCTGACCTGCCAAGCCCGAGCCGGCGGTGCGGGGCGCCAACCCGATGGCTGGCTCTCGTGAGACGGTCTTACGCCGCGAGCTTGCTTTCCGTCTTTTTCGGCGCTGCGGGCACGCCTCCCTCGGTTACGGCGTGCGCGGGAAGAAAGCTCTCTTCTTCCACCCGCACCGGGGCCACCATGGCCGGGCGGGCGATACCCCAGAACCCGCCTTCTTCGCCCCATTGCGGCTGGCCGCTCAGCGATAGCCGCAGCACGCGGCCCTCGCCGAGCAGGAAATCGGCCTCGATATCGGTGAAGGGCGTCTCGTGTCTGACGGCGGCGATGATGCGCTCCCACGCCTCGGGCGGCTCGCCCTTGTGGCCGGCGATGCGGGGGAAATCCTGCTCCGTCGTCAACCCGCTCGGCCCATAGACCCGATCCTCGATGGTTTTGGGGACATTGCCGCCGACGCCGCTGACCCGGCCATCCTTGGTGAGGAACCAGAACCAGACCGCGGTCGAGGGATCGAACGCGGCGAGGTGGCGTTCGCGCTCTTCGGCGGCGCGCAGTTCCGGCCCGGCAAGTGCTGCCGAACGCCGCCGCTCCATGCCGCGTCCGAACAAAAATGCGAGGAGGATCAGGAGGCCGACGCCGCCGGCCGCACTCACCGCGTTGCGGAAGAGCCGCCTCGCATCGGCGGTGGACATGGCGCCGAGGTAATCCTCGGTGCCGGTGAAAAGCAAGTCCGAACGCGGCAAAACCGTCTGCACCTCGACCGTGGTCGAAAGGCCGAGCCGCTGGACGGATTTTTGGATGAGGGCGAGCATCGCCGGCATCGTCGGCATCGCCGGTGGGGCCTGGCTCGCCGGGGACGCGAGCCGGATTTGCCCCTCGCCATCGCCCAGGGTCACGGTCAGCGGGTCGAACCGGCCCGAGGGGGTGAGCAGGCGGCGCAATGACGTCTCGTCGAGGAACGTGCCGATGATGCCTTCGACGCCGGTCGGGGCCACGAGGCGGCGATAGAGGATGACGCCGCGCGTATCACCCAGGGGATCGAGCGTCACGTTCGACATCGCCGTCTTGTCATCGGCCTCCTGATTGGCGAGCGCCTGGCGGAACCAGGGCGAGGTCGCGACATTGGCCCGATCCGCGGGCAGGAGGCCGGTCGCGGCGATCAGGTGGCCATCGGCATCGAAGAGGAAGAGCCCGCGGGTCAATTCCGCCCCGGCGTCGAGGCGTAACATGCGGGTGGTGAGGGAAAGCCGATCCGGCTTGCGGATATCATCGCTGTGGAAGGCGGCGAACAGGCGATCGGCGCGGATTGCCGACGTTGTCAGGCGCGCCGCCGCGACATCTTGGAACAGTTTGATCTCGGCGAGCGAAACCTGTTTCAGAAACCCGATTTCCGCCGCCGCCCAGGCGCCGACCGAGGCCGCGATCAGGAATCCCGTCACGCTCCCGATGGTTGCCCCCCGAAAGCGCGCTTTGCGGCGTGAAGCATGAACCATTCTGTCGCCTCCATACCCTGTCACGGGCTGCTTTCGATGGCGTAAGGCTGGCCCCTTTCTGGTTAAAAATTCGCTAATGCCCGTTACCACCTTTCCCCCAGAAGGCATGGAAAACGCGCTAGGGGGGGCGTCTTTTTTTGTAATAAATTTTTCTATATCATTTATTTATGGTATCATTATCATACCGTTGTTTATTTTGATAGAGCTATATTTTGAATAAACGCCCATCCGCGATGCCATGCCGCCGCAGCACGGGCCGCGGAGGGGGCGAGCGAATCGGCCGCCGATCGCCGGTCACGGCGTGTGACAGAACGCGGCGCGGCAGGGGCGGGGCTGGATGAGCCTACAAAATGAACCGGCTGAGATCACCGCGTGCGGCGAGCGGGGCCACTCGTTCGCGCACATAGGCCGCATCGATGGTGATCGTCTGGCCGGCGCGGTCGGACGCCGAAAAACTGATATCTTCGAGCAGTTTTTCGAGCACGGTGTGCAGCCGCCTGGCGCCGATGTTTTCGATGCGCTCATTGACATCGGCGGCAAGTTCGGCGAGCGCCTCGATCGCCTCGTCGGCGAAGACGAGTTCCACCCGTTCGGTCGCCATCAGCGCCGCCGATTGCTTGAGCAGCGAATGTTCCGGCTCGGTCAGAATGCGGCGGAGATCGGCACGGGTGAGGCCGGCGAGTTCGACCCGGATCGGAAGCCGCCCCTGCAATTCGGGCAGGAGATCGGCGGGCTTGGCGAGATGGAAGGCGCCGGAGGCGATGAACAGGATGTGATCGGTCTTCGCCGGGCCGTATTTGGTGTTGACCGTCGTGCCCTCGATCAGCGGCAGGAGGTCGCGCTGCACCCCCTCGCGCGAGACATCGCCGCCGCGAAACCCGCCCTCCGCGCTGCGGGCGCAGATCTTGTCGATCTCATCGATGAAGACGATGCCGTTGTTCTCGGCGTGGGCCAGCGCCTCCTTGGCCAGGCGGTCATTGTC
>JAKAQU010000198.1 GCA_021819535.1 Pseudomonadota bacterium
TTCCGATCTGAATCGCAGGGCCCGAATCTCAGGGGTCGATTCTCTGCGCGTATTCCCAGGCACGTGCCGCGATTTCCTGAAAAATGCGTCCACGTTCCATCGCGCGGGCGTCCGCGGCATTGCCCTCGATCGCACGACGATACACCCCGGCAACGATGGATGCCAGTCTGAACATCGCAAATACGATCATAAATTCAAGATCGGGGACGCCGGCGCGGCCAGTGCGAGCGCAATAGCGGGCGATGTAGTCCTTTTCCGCCGGGATACCGAGCGCGACCAGCTCGGCCTCGGTCTCGCCACCAGCACTTTCGGGCAGGCGATAGGTGAGGAGATTATAGGCGAGATCGGCGAGCGGATGGCCGATCGTCGCCAGTTCCCAATCCAAGACGGCGACCACGCGCGGCTCGGTTGGATGAAAAATGAGATTGCCGAGGCGGAAATCGCCATGCGCGATCGCCGCCTCGTCGCTCGCCGGCAGATGTTCGGGGAGCCAGCGCATGAGCGTGTCCATCGCCGGTGCGTCGATGGTGCGCGAGGCTTCGTATTGCTTCGACCAGCGCGCCACCTGCCGTGCCACATAGCCTTCCGGGCGCCCGAACTCGCCGAGGCCGAGCGCGCGATAATCGCAGCCATGCAGAAGTGCCAAGACGCGGTTCATGTCGTCATACATCGCCGCGCGCTCATCGGGGGGGATGCCGGGGAGGGCGCGGTCGGCGAAAACGCGCCCGGGCACGTGATCCATGATGTAGAACATCTGCCCGATCACGCTCTCATCGGTGCAGAGAAGATGCACGCGCGGCACCGGCACCGGGCTCTCGGCCAGAGCCTTGAGCACGGTGAATTCGCGATCGACGGCATGCGCCGAGGGCAAAAGCCTGCCCGGCGGCTTTTTGCGGAGGACGTAGGTCGCATCGCGGGTTTCGAGGTGAAAGGTCGGGTTGGACTGCCCGCCCTGAAATTGCCGCACGACGAGGCCGCCCGCGAATCCCGGGAGATGGGCCGCGAGATAACGCGCGAGCGCCGCCTCGTCGAAACGGTGGTTGGGAAGGACCGGAACCAGTTCCGGCGTGCCGCAAGACGCCGCGTCGTCGGGCATCGTCAGCCTGCCGCCTGCACCGGCGAGCCGATGGTGACGCCGCCATCGATGACGATCGTCTGGCCGGTGGTGAAGTTCCCCGCGGGGCCGGCGAGAAACACCGCGGCCCCGGCGATCTCGTCCGGCTCGCCGATGCGCATGAGCGGCGTGTCTTTGGCGCGCTTTTCGCCGATATCTGGGTTTTCCCAGAGAGCGCGCGCGAAATCGGTGCGGATCAGGCCGGGGGCGATGCAATTGGCGCGGATATTTTTCGGCCCCCATTCGACGGCGATATTGCGGACAAGCTGCATATCGGCGGCTTTGGAGAGCCCATAGACCGCGAGAAGCGGGGTTCCGCGGAGACCGGCGATCGAGGAGACGACGATCACCGCGCCGCCGCCGCGCGCCGCCATGCCGGGCAGCGCCATGTTGCAGAGCCAGAAATTGCTCCGCACATTGGCGCCCATGATGCGGTCATAGGCATCGTCGGGGATGCCCGCCGAGGGACCGAAATAGGGGTTCACGGCGGCATTGCACACCAGGATGTCGATGCCCCCCCAATGCGCGGTGGTTTTGTCCACCAGGGCCTGCAATTGCTCCTTATGGCCGATATGGCAGGGGATGACGATCGCCTCGCCGCCGGAAGCCTTGATCGCGTCCGCGACCGGCTGGCAGGCCTCGGGTTTGCGGCTCGAGACCACGATTTTCGCGCCGTGCGCTGCCATCGCTTCCGCGATGGCGCGCCCGATGCCGCGGCTGGAGCCGGTGACGACGGCGATTTTGCCGGAGAGATCGAACAGATTTTTCATGAGATCCCTCACGCGTTGGGCCGCGCGGGGCGGTATTTCGCGAGTTCGAGCCGGCCGAGCTGAAAGCGATGCACCTCATCCGGCCCATCGACGATGCGCATGGTGCGCGCCGTCGCATACATGCGGGCGAGACCGAAATCGGTGGTGACACCGCCGCCGCCATGCGCCTGCAGCGCCCAATCGATCACCTGGCAGGCCATGTTCGGCACGCCGACCTTGATCGCCGCGATCTCGCGCCGTGCTTCCTTGTTGCCGACGGTGTCCATCTTCCAGGCCGCGTGCAGCACCTGGAGCCGGCTTTGATCGATCATGATGCGGGCATTGGCGATGCGCTCGATGATCACGCCCTGTTCCGCGAGCGGACGGCCGAAGGCGACGCGCTCGGTCACACGCTTGCACATTTTTTCGAGCGCCCGCTCGGCCAAACCGATGGTGCGCATGCAATGATGGATGCGCCCCGGGCCGAGCCTTCCTTGCGCGATTTCGAAGCCGCGCCCCTCTCCGAGCAGAATGTTTTCGGCCGGCACGCGGACATTCTCGAACACGATCTCGCCATGGCCGTGCGGCGCGTCGTCATAGCCGAACACCGGCAGCATGCGCTTGACGTTGAGGCCGGGCGTGTCGCGCGGCACCAGGATCATCGATTGCTGGCGGTATTTGTCGGCATTGTGCGGGTCGCTCTTGCCCATGACGATGAAAATCGCGCAACGCGGATCGCCGGCCCCCGAAGACCACCATTTGCGCCCGTTGATGACGTAATGATCGCCGTCGCGCGTGATTCTGGTCTGGATGTTGGTCGCATCCGAGGACGCGACCTCAGGTTCGGTCATCGAGAAGCAGGAGCGGATTTCGCCCGCCAAAAGCGGCTTCAGCCAGCGCTCTTTATGCGCCGCACTGCCATAGCGCTCGATCGTTTCCATGTTGCCGGTATCGGGGGCGGAGCAGTTGAACACCTCGGAGGACCATTGCACCCGGCCCATGATCTCGGCGAGCGGGGCGTATTCGAGATTGGTGAGGCCGGCGCCATGGGAGGATTCGGGGAGAAACAGGTTCCAAAGCCCGGCCGCCCGCGCGACCGGCTTCAATTTCTCGATGATCGGCACCGGCTGCCAACGATCGGCAGCCGCCTCAATCTCTGCGTGATAGGTTTCCTCGTTGGGGTAGATGTGCTCGTCCATGAAGGCGAGCAGGCGTTCGCGCAAGGCGTTGACCTTGTCTGTATAGGCAAAATCCACGGTTTCCTCCCGGTCTGATGGCGTCGGTTCGTCCCGCAGCCTAGGCAGAGAGCAGCGGCGCGCAAGAGGGAAAATCACCGCCCCGGCGCCACAAGCGGCTTCAGCGGTCGGTCAGGCGGAGTTCGATACGGCGGTTGCGGGCATAGTCTTCCGGCGTATCGCCCGGGGCGAGGGGCTGGTAGTCGGCAAATCCGGTGGCGGCGAGGTGATTGGGCGGGATCCCTTCATTGATCAGCAATTTGACGACGTTGATCGCGCGTTGGGCGGAGAGTTCCCAGTTCGAGGCGAAGGCGCCGGTGCCGCTGATCGGCTGGTGGTCGGCATGGCCATCGATGCGAAGAATCCAGTTCACGTCCGGCGGAATCTCTTTCGCGATATCCTTGAGCGTCGCCGCGAGTTTCCTGATCTCCTCGGTGCCGGAGGCGGAAAGATCGGCGCTGCCGACCGGGAACAGAACCTCGCTCTGGAACACGAAGCGATCGCCGACGATCTGGATGCCGGGGCGGTTGGCGAGAACCTCGCGCAGCCGGCCGAAAAATTCGCTGCGATAGCGTTGCAGCTCCTCGACCTTGGCGGCCAGCGCCGCATTCAGGCGTTGGCCGAGATTGGCGATCTGGACGTCTTTCGCTTTCGCTTCCTGCTCGGAGGCGGCGAGTGCGCCGGAAAGACCCTGCAACTGCTTGCGCAGCTCCGCCATTTGCTGGTTGAGGAGGGCGATTTCGGCGCGCGCGCTGTCGGAGAAATTCTGTGCCTCGGCGAGTTGTGCGGCGATGGCGGCACGACGTTCGGCCTCCGTCGTCGCGCGCGCCGCGGCATCCTCGGCCTTCTTCTCCAATTCATCCCTGAGCGCGCTCAAGGCCGCGACCTGCTCGTCGAGCCGGGCGAGATCGGCGAGCCGGGCATCGATCGTCGCGCGGTCGGCCTTGACGGTTTTTTCCATCTCCTCCCGCGCGGCCTCGAGGGCGCTTGCCGAGGCGGCCGCCTCCTGCTGGCTCGCCGCGAGCTTCTGCGCGAGATCAGCGCGCGCGGCGTTCGCTTGCGCGAGTGTCGTGCTCAGCGTCGCGACGCGGGCGGCAAGATCGGTGGTCCGGCTTTTTTCGAGGGCCAGCAGGTCCGCGAGTTGCGAGACCCTGCCGTTGAGCTGATCGAGCGCCTTGCTGCGATTGGAGAGCACGACGGAGAGAAAGGCCTGGGCGAGGACGAAGACGAGCAGGACGAAAATCGTCGTCATCAGCAGCGTCGAGAGCGCATCGACATAGCCCGGCCAGGGGTTGAGGCCTTCCTGGTGGCTGCGGCGACGTGAGAGCGCCATGGCGGAATTCCTCGAAATGCGGGGGCAGGGTTATTTCTGCGGCTCTTC
Organism: Pseudomonadota bacterium; assembly: GCA_021819535.1. Taxonomy (GTDB): domain Bacteria; phylum Pseudomonadota; class Alphaproteobacteria; order Acetobacterales; family Acetobacteraceae; genus Acidibrevibacterium. Next base: position 4,480 of record JAKAQU010000198.1, read on the forward strand.
GGCCAGGGCCGCGATGGTGCGGGTGAGGAGGCGGATGTCGTTGCGGAGATCGCTGGTGCTTTGCACGCGCCCCTGTTCGATCTCGGTCAGCATGCGTTGCAGTGTCGTCTCGATGTTGCGCAGATGCGCCCGCGCGACATCGTCCCCGGTCTCGAAGCGGGCCTCGGCGAGGCGCTGCAGGGCGGGCGCGAGTGCTGCCTGCGCCTCGGCGATGCGCAGCATGAGCTGCTGGCTGGTGCGCATGGTGTCGGAAAGCAGGCCGACGCGCTCGGTCAGCGCCTGCACGGCGTGGTTGGCCTGAATCCGCCCCTCCTCGCCGCGCGCGAGAATGCGCTGGAGATTTTCCATGTTCTCGGCGGTCTGTTCGAGGAGGGCCTGGACATAGACCGGGATCGACCCCTCCCCCTCGCCGCCGAGCGCGCCCGAGCCGATGCGGGTCATGCCGGCGAGCCATTCCTCAAGCTCGTTGAAGAAACGGTTTTGCGCCTGGCCGGCAGTGAGGTCGAGAAAGCCGAGAACGAGCGAGCCGGCGAGCCCGAACATCGAGGCGGAAAACGCCATCCCCATGCCGTGCAGCGGTTGCTGGAGGCCGGATTTGAGCTGCTCGAACATCACCGTGACATCACCGCTGCCGATCGCCATCGCGCCGATGACATCGCCGACCGCGCCCACGGTGCGCAACAGCCCCCAGAACGTGCCGAGAAGGCCGAGGAAGATCAGAAGCGCGATCATGTAGCGCGACAATTCGCGGCTTTCATCGAGACGGCTGGCGATGGAATCAAGGAGGCTCCGCATCGCCACCGCCGACAGCGTGAACCGCTCCCCCCCCTCGCGCCCCTTGCTGCGTTGGGCTGCGAGCATGTTCGCCATCGGGGCGAGCAGTTTCGGCATCGGCAGCGTCGAAAGCCGAGGCCGCGCGGTGCGAAAGGTTTCAACCCAGGTCACTTCCGGGGAAAGCCTGACCACCTGGCGGAGATTCCAAACGATGCCGGCCAGCAGAATGAGGAGAATGAGGCTGTTGAGGATAGGGTTGTTGTGAAAGGCGAGTTCGAGGGTCGGGGCGAGCAGTGCCACGACGCCCCCGGCGACGAGAAGGAAGATCAGCATGCGCAAGAGATAGAGGGTCGGCCGGGTCATGGCGGGGGGGATTTCATGGTTGGAGGGGAGGCCGAGGGGGGGTGCGCCGAGGGGGCTGGCGCGGAAATGGCCGCCGGCGGCTCGGCATTGGGCACCGCCGGCTGCGGCGGGCCGGGTGGCGGGGGGGTGGCGGCGACCGCGGCCTGCGATTGAACCGTGACGAGATCGATGCGATCCGGCGGTCCTTCACGCGATGCGGTGCCGAGGGCACGGAGGTAGATGCGGGTCGAGGGCACGCCGGCGGCCATCAGAACGGCGCGCGCGGCGAGCGCCCGGTCGAGCGAGACGCGG
>JAKAQU010000199.1 GCA_021819535.1 Pseudomonadota bacterium
ACCGCCCGGATCGCGTCATCATCAAGGCGGGCTCAGCGATCTCGGCGGGCCGGAGGCGCTCCGCCTCCTCGCCGCCGTCGCCCGCGCGACCGGAGAGGAAGGCCTCGCCATGCCGGCCGCCGGCCGCGCCTGACCCGCCGGCCCGGCATGCCCGGGTCTAATCTCGATCCGGAGCTAGACGAAGGCGGCGTGGGTGAGCGGCCCGGTATAGCCGACCAGGGTTACCTTCGTATGATCGGGTAGCGTGAAGCTGGTCGAACCGCTGGCGACCGTCGCGCTCGCCACCGCGTTCGTTGCCGTGCCGCTCGCATAGCCATCCAGAACCAGCCCGGCATTGGCCGGATTGAAGCCGTTGATATCGACGGTGCCGCCGCTCCCGCCATTGACGAAGCCGATCAGCGTATAGCCGCTCGAATCGTAGATCGTGTTGGTGCCGCTCCCGGCCTGGACATAATCGATGCCCTGGCTGCCATAGATCGTGTTGTTGCCGGTGCCGGTGAAAATATAGCTGAAATCGGTGTTGCTGTTGCCGCCGTAGATGGTGTTGTTGCCGGCGACCGGGATCACCCAGTCGGTCGCGCCGCTGGCGTTCAGCGGCCCGCCGAAAATATTGCCGGTCGCGTTCTGGTTGCCGAACATGTAGCTGCTGCCGTTAGCACTCCCGATCAGCGTGCTCGCAGTCGCGTTCGGCCCGGCGACGATGATATTGCCCGATCCCTCGCCATAGACGATGTCATCGGCGCTCTGCGCGACGAGGGCGTTGTTGCCGCCGGTGCCGCCGACCAACTCTTCGCCGCTGCTGGTGCCGCCGAAAGCGGTGACATTGCCGGTCGCGCCGAAGACGCTGAGCGCGCCGGCCCCGCCGATCACCGTCCCGGTGCCGCCGGGAAGGCTCGTATTGCTCGTCGAGCCATCGATGAAGGTGAGGCTCGACGTATTGCCGAATGTGAGCGCAGGGCCGATCGCCTTCACGGTATCAGCCGCCCCCGCGCCGGAGACGGTGGTGCCGACGATCGTATCCGTGCCCTCGGAATAGATGATGTTCTGGCCCGAGCCGAGGAACATCAGGTTGGATTGGGCGCTGCCGGTGATGGTGTTGTTGCCATCGGCGGCGACGATGGTATTCACGCCGCCCTCGAAATCGAAATACCAGCCCTCGATGCCGGTGGTGCCGGTCTGGACGACATTGTCGCCGCCGGCAAAGGCCGCCTCGCCGGTGGCGCTGGTAACGCTCATCGTCGTCCCGGCATTCGAGTTGACGACATATTGCAGGCTCGGGTCGGCGGCGTTGATCGTCACCGGCACCGTGCTGGCATTGACGACGGCATAGGCGTCCTGGTTGGAAAGATCGAGGGTCGATTGGCCCGGCGTCTGGAAATCGGCGAAAATCGCGGTCGGCGCCGAGGGATTGGGAAGGCCGAGGGCGATCTGGGACGGGTTGGTGATGAAATCCGATTGCTGGGTCGGGGCGTAATTCTCGATCGGATTGACGAAGGTCGTATTGACGTAATTCGCCGAATTGGCGCTGGTGAAGGGGATGGTCACCGAATCGCCGCTATTATCGTAGGGGATGGTGAGATTGGCCCCGCCAACGACCGTGGTTACCGTCCCTGACATGTCATGCCCTCCTATTGGTGGCGCCGTGTTCGGCCGAACGCTTGTTTTTGGCATGCCGCGACCGGGAGGCAACGGGGGAGGTGCCAGGATGACGAAGGTTTAACATCACGTTCGGGCGAGAGCCGCGGTGAGCGCGGTTTGACCACGGGCGGTTTGATCACGGGCGGGTTTGACCAAGCAAGGGGAGCGCGCGAAATTGCCCCTTTCCTCACGTCATTCACAGGAGCGGTTCGGTGCAAGCAAAGAAAATCCACCAAAAATTGAGCGTCTCTCCCCAACTCGCATCCGAGGATTTCGCGGCCCTGGCGGCCTCCGGCGTTCATGTCGTCATCAACAACCGCCCCGACAACGAGGATCCCGGGCAGATGTCGGCGTCCGATGCCGCCAAGCTCGCGGCCAAGCACGGCCTTGCCTATCATCATATCCCGATCACCACCGCCGAGATCCCCGCCGAGGCCGTCACCCGTTTCGGCGAGGTGCTGGAGAAAGTGCCCGGCCCGGTGCATGCGCATTGCCGCTCCGGCACGCGCTCGGCGCTGCTTTGGGCGCTGCATCAGGTTTTATCGGGAAAAATGACGGCCGACGAAGCCTGTGCCGCGGCGTCGGCGCACGGTTTCGATCTCCGCGCGTCCGTTGCTCACCACGCGGCGAAGCTCTCTTCCCACCACAAAAAATCCTGAACGCTGGATGGATTTGGCGCAGCCGGCTTTGGCCCTGCTCTGCGGTGGGGCGGTCGGCTTCGTGCTCGGGTTGATCGGCGGGGGCGGCTCGATCCTGGCAACGCCCTTGCTGCTCGCGGTGGTCGGCCTGCCGCCGCATCAGGCGATCGGCACCGGGGCGCTCGCGGTTGCGGTCAATGCCTTCGCCAATCTCGCGAGCCACGCCCGCGCCGGGCATGTGCGCTGGCGGCTCGCGGCCATTTTCGCCCTGGTCGGTGCGTTCGGCGCCGCACTCGGCTCGTCCCTCGGCAAGGCCTTCGATGGCGAAAAGCTGCTCGCCTTGTTCGCCTTTCTGATGCTGGCGGTGGGCGGGCTCGCGCTCCGCGATCAGCGCGCAGCACCCGCCGAGGCGCGAGCGCAGCCGCTCGGCGCGCGCCTTCCGCGCCTTGCCACAACCGGGCTCGGGGTTGGCCTCCTTTCCGGGTTTTTTGGCATCGGCGGCGGTTTTCTGATCGTGCCCGGCCTGTTGTTCGCAACCGATCTCAGCATGATCGAAGCGGTCGGCTCCTCCCTCCTTTCAGTCGGCACGTTCGGGCTCACGGCGGCGGCGAATTACGCGTTTTCCGGCCTCGTCGCCTGGGCGGTTGCCGGCGAATTCGTGCTCGGCGGCGTCGGCGGCGGCCTGCTCGGCCTGCGGCTTGCGCGCATCCTCGCCGCACGGCGGGCGGCTTTACGGCGGGTTTTCGCGGTGATCGTGCTCGCGGTCGGGGCCTATCTCCTGTTTCGCGCGGCGGGCAGCATAAGGGGCGGGATCTAAAACCAGAATGATCGATCGAGACGATTGATTCAACCAAAAGCTTTCGTTTGAAATCAGCGTCTTTCCATGTCTTTTGGCCGAAATCGGCACAACCGATAAAAAAGGAGAAACCTCATGCGACAGATATTTGCCCGCTTTCGCCCACTCGCCCTCGGACTGGTGCTGGCGGCGTTCGGCCTCGCCCTCGCGCCGAGCCACGGCATGGCGCAGATGCAGGCGCCGCCCGGCTATTACAAGGACCAGAAGGTCGTCTATCACAATGATGGCGGCGCGCCCGACAACGCCGCCTATTTCCGCATGCTGCTCACCAATATCCGCAACCACGTCAACGCGGTGGGCAAGGATCATGTCGAAATCCGGGTCGTCGATCACGGCAACGGCGTGATCCTGTTCCAGCTCGCCAGCCAGGACGCCGATCTCGCCAAGCGCATCGACGCCTTGAAGGCGATGGGAGTGAAATTCCTCATCTGCTCCAACACCCTCGCCGAGCGCCATATCGACTGGCATACGCTCTACGGCGTCAAAGAGGGGGATATCGTGCCGAGCGGGGTTGCCGAACTCGCCCGCCTCCAAGGCATGGGCTACGTCTATATCCATCCCTGAGCAAGCCGACTGAAATCGGCAGGGGGCATCGCCCCCTGATCCCGCGCTCAACGGAAAAATACCACCCAGACGAGGCCGAGCGCCGGGACGAGGGCGATGCCGGCGCGGCCGATATAGCCGAAAAACCCCGGCATCCTGACCCCGCGATGGGCGGCGATGGCGCGGATCATCATGTTCGGCGCATTGCCGATATAGGTGAGGCCGCCGAAGAGAACCGCGCCGGCGCTGATGGCGCGGAGCACGTCTTCCGGCGGCAGCCCCGCGCCACCAGCCTGGCGGAAGAAGATCAGATAGGTCGGCGCGTTGTCGAGAAAGCCGGCGACGAAACCGCTCGCCCAGAAAGTGATGCCGGGCGCCAGCGGCCCCTTCGAGGTCGCGGCCAGCAAGCTGAGAACGGGGGTGATGGTGATGAAAATCGCCGGAAAAAGCTTTATGATCTCAACAATCGGCGCCCACTCGAAGAGATTGGCTTCACGCACGGCAAGCGGCGTGATCATGCTCGCCAACCCGGCGAGGGCGAGGAAGAGGAGGCTTGCGGCCAGTCTTTCGCCAGCGATCTCCTGCCCGAGCAGCCTGATCGCGCCGGGATGCCACGCCTCCTGCGCCAGCACGGCGGCATTGACGAGGCCGATCAGCGCGACATTCCGCCAGCCACGCAGCCTGAGCTTCTGGCGCGGGGCGGGTGGCGGCGCCAATGCCGCCTCGCGCCGGTCGAGGAGATAGAAGCCGAGCAGCATCGGGAAGGCGAAAACCGCGAGCGGCCAGGCGAGATGCACGGTCGGCCAGAAAAACGGCACGCCCTCGAGAAAGCCAATATAGAGCGGCGGGTCGCCGAGCGGTGACAGCACCCCGCCTCCATTGCCGACCAGCAGAATGAACGCGATCACGATGGGGATCTTCCGCGCCCGATGAGCATTGGCGCGGAGCAGCGGGCGGATCAGCACCATCGCGGCACCGGTGGTGCCGACGACGCCGGCGAGCAGCGTGCCGGCGGCGAGCCAGCCGGTATTGCTCGCCGGCGTCCCGCCCGGCCCGCCCTGGATCAATATCCCACCGGCGGCGGCATAGAGCGCTAGGAGGAGGCTGATGAAGGGCAGGTATTCGACGAGAATCGCGTGCCACGCCTCGGCGAAGGCCGCCGTCGGCCCGGCCTCGAGGGCGAGCAGGACGAGGAGCGCCGCACTCCACGCGGCCGCAATGGCGCCGAGCCGGCGATGCCAGAACCGGGGTGCCAGCATCGGAAACAGGGCGAGCGAGGCGAGCAGCCCGGCAAACGGCAGGGCTTCGAGGGCGGGTGGCGGTTGCATGGCGGGCAGGGTGCAAGTAACCTCATTGCGGCGCAAACGAATTCGGCGCCGAGATGAGGGAATTCGATGATCGCGATGGACCAGACCCGATGGATATGACGGGCGAGCGGCGCATTCCGGCGCCGCGCGAGGAAGTTTGGGCGGCACTCAACGACCCGGAGGTCTTGAAGGCCGCCATCCCGGGCTGCGAGAGCCTGGAAAAAACCTCAGAGACCGAGATGAAGGCGATGGCAGCGGTGAAAATCGGCCCGATCTCGGCCCGTTTCACCGGCAAAGTGCAGCTTTCCGACATCGACCCGCCGAACGGCTATACCATCGGCGGCGAAGGGCAGGGCGGGGTCGCCGGTTTCGCCAAGGGCGGGGCCAAGGTCAGGCTCGACCCGGATGGCGCGGGCACGCTGCTCCGCTATGAGGTCAATGCCCAGGTCGGCGGCAAGATCGCGCAGCTCGGCGCGCGGCTGATCGATGCGACGGCAAAATCCATGGCCGATCAGTTCTTCAACCGCTTCACGGCGCATCTGACGCCCGCGGAAGCGGCGCCGTCGGGCGAGATGCGGGAGGCCGAGGCGCCCCTTGGCGCGCCGCGCGAGGTCATGGGGCTGCCGATGGCCGCCTGGATCGGCGGCGTCATCTTCCTCGCCATTCTCCTTCTGCTTTTCGGATCCCTGCTCTAGTGGCGCAAATGACGTCGTCGCCTCTCCCGCTGACGGTCGCGGAGACGAGAGCGCTTCTCGAACGCGGCGGCTATGTCGCCGATGCCGATCTCGCGACCAGCGTCCACCTCGCCCTGGTCATGGGCCGGCCGCTGTTTCTCGAAGGCGAGCCTGGCACCGGCAAGACCGAAATCGCCAAGGTGCTGGCCGAAGGTCTCGGCCGGCGCCTCG
>JAKAQU010000200.1 GCA_021819535.1 Pseudomonadota bacterium
CTTTCTCCGCATTGACCAATATCGGCGCGGTTTCTAGCTTGCGGTCATGACCGACACAGTTCGTAACATGGAAACCTCCTCCTCCCATCTCGCGCCCCATCCCCCGCTGGGCAGCCTGCCCAAGGCATGGCCGTTCGAGGAGGCCGCCAAAGTGGCGGCGCGGCTCGGAAAAACCGGCAAGGAGGGGGCGCTGTTCGCGACCGGCTACGGCCCCTCGGGCCTCCCTCATATCGGCACCTTCGGCGAGGTCGCCCGCACGTCCTGGGTGCGCCATGCCTTCGGCGCGCTGACCGGAAAACCCTCGCGCCTGATCGCCTTCAGCGATGACATGGATGGTCTCCGCAAAGTGCCGGACAATGTTCCGGCGCGCGACATGCTGGCGGCCCATCTCGGCAAGCCGCTCACCCGGATTCCCGATCCGTTCGGGACGCATGAAAGCTTCGGCGCCCACAACAACGCCCGCCTCCAGAGCTTTCTCGACACGTTCGGGTTTGACTACCAATTCGCCTCGGCGACCGATTATTACACCTCGGGAAGGTTCGATGACGCTCTCCTTCGCCTGCTCGAAGTCTATGACGAGGTGAAAGCGGTCATCCTGCCGACCCTCGGCCCTGAGCGCCGCGCGACCTATGCGCCTATTCTGCCCATCCATCCCGAGACCGGCATCGTGATGCAGGTCTCGCTCGAAAAAATCGACCGCGATGCCGGCACCGTCGTCTGGCGTGACCCGGAAACCGGGGCTTTTCATGAGACCCCGGTCACCGGCGGGCATTGCAAGCTGCAATGGAAGGCCGATTGGGCGATGCGCTGGCATGCGCTCGGCGTCGATTACGAGATGTCGGGCAAGGATCTGATCGACAGCGTGCGGCTTTCCAGCAAAATCTGCCGCATTCTCGGGAGCGCGCCACCCGAGCCCTACACCTACGAATTGTTCCTCGATGAAAAAGGCCAGAAAATCAGCAAATCGAAGGGCAACGGGCTCTCGGTCGAGGATTGGCTGCGCTATGCCCCGCCCGAATCGCTCGCCCAGTTCATGTATAACGCGCCGCAGCGGGCGAAACGGCTCTATTTCGACGTCATTCCGCGCGCCGTCGATGAATACCTCGCCAATCTCGAACGTGCCCGCGCCCACGCCCACGACCATGCCCACGACGAGGCGGCCCTTCTCGCCAATCCCGTCTGGCATATCGGCGCCGGCCGGATCGCGGCTGAGGAGGTGCCGATATCCTTCACCCTGCTCCTCAACCTCGCCTCTGTCGTCAATGCCGAGCGCGGCGATATCCTCTGGGGCTTCATTCGCCGCTACGCGCCGGGGGCGACGCCCGAAAACCATCCCCTGCTCGCCCGCCTCGTCGAGCACGCGCTCGCCTATTACCGCGATTTCATCGCCCCAACGAAACGCTATCGTGTTCCGGGCGAGATCGAACGGCAGGCGCTCGCCGATTTTGCGCAGGCCATGGCGAACCTGCCCCCGGACGCCGGCGAGACGGCGATCCAGACGCTCCTCTATGACATCGGCAAGCGCCATGCCTTCGTCGACCTCCGCGCCTGGTTCGGCTGCCTCTATCAGGTTCTGCTCGGCCAGGACGAGGGGCCGCGTTTCGGCAATTTCGTCGCGATTTACGGCATCCCCGAGACCATCGCACTGATCGAGGCGGCGCTCGCGCGTCCCGCCGATGCCGCCTGACGCGGGGCCTCTCGCCAGACCGCCCGCGCGGCGCGCGATTTTTTCGCTGCACCATCTGCCGCCGCTGCTCGGCCTCGTTCTCCTCATCGGCGCGGTGTTCGTGGTCCAGCGCGAGTTCCGCTCGCTCCGGCTCGAAGACATTCTCGTCGCGCTCGATGCGCTTCCCGAGCGCGCGCTGGCCTCCGCCTTCGCCTTCACTCTCCTCGCCTATGGCGTGCTGACCTTCTACGACAGCCTCGCCGTGGTTTATGCCGGCGCGCGGATATCTTATTGGCGGACGGCGTTCGCTTCGTTCTGCGCCTATGCGCTGTCGCACAATCTCGGTGTGGCCGCGGTCTCGGGGGCGGCGGTGCGGTTTCGCCTCTATGCCCAATGGGGGCTCTCGCCGGTGCAGATCGGCAAGGTCATCGCCTTTTGCAGCCTCACTTTCGGGCTTGGCGGCATGGTGCTCGGCGGCGGGATCCTGTTCGTCGAGCCGGGTGCGGTGCCGTTGTTCGGCGAACATCTCCCGCGCTTTCTTCCCGCCGCGATCGGTAGCGCACTCTGGGCGATCGTCATCGGCTATGTGTGGATCGCGCGGAGCCTCGGCCATCTCCGGCTGTTCGGCCACGAGATCGCGCTCCCCGACAGCCGCATGGCCGTCCTTCAGGTGCTGATCGCCGCCGCCGATGTCGCTGTCACCTCGTCGATTTTATACGCGCTCCTGCCATCGGCCGTGGGGCTCACCTATCTCCGCTGCCTTGCCGTCTATGTGGTCGCGACCAGTGCCGGCCTGCTCGCGAGCCTGCCCGCCGGCATCGGCGTGTTCGACAGCCTCGTCCTGCTCGGCCTTTCGCCCTATATCGACGCGCCGCGGATCGTCAGCGCGATCATCATTTTCCGGCTCTATTATTCCGTCATTCCCTTGTTCCTCGCCGGCCTCCTCTTTGCCGGCAACGAAATCCTGCTTCGCGGGCGCGAGATGCTGCCCTCGGCGCGCGGCGAGGCCTCGGGCGCGCTTGCCGGCCTCCGCAGTTGGAGCGAGCCCGATTTCGCGGTCGCCATCGCCACCGGCGCGGTGACGATTTGCGGGGCGATGCTGCTGCTCATCGGCCTCGTCGGGCCGACCCCCGATTTGTCCTGGATCGATGCCGATCTCGCCGAATTGAGCACGCCGTCCGGGCAGTTCCTGCCCTCTCTGATCGGCGCCGGGCTGCTCGCGCTCGCGATCGGCCTTTCGCGCCGCGTCACCCTCGCCTGGGGGGCGGTGATCGTATTGCTGCTCACCGCCGCCGGCACGACCTTCGCCGAGGGAATGCGGTGGTGGGTGCCGACCCTCCTCATCGCCGCGACCACCTTGATCGCGCCGTTCCGGCGGGCATTTTACCGCCATGTCCATCTCACCACCGATCCGTTCGATCTCGCCGCGGCGTTGCCGCTTTTCGCCCTGGTGCTCTGCATCGTCACCCTTTCCGCTTTCGAGCGCCATGTGCGCGGGCTCGGCGATCAGAGCTGGTGGGCCGTCGTCGCCTCGCCCGAGGCGCCGAACGCGGTTCGGCTCAGCCTCGCACTCGCGGTCGGCATCGGCGCACTCGCCATCTGGCAGATTCTGCGCCCGGGCCGCGTGCGTCTCGAAGCCTGGCGGCCGGAGAGCATCGGGCGTTTCCAGGCGCTCGGCGGGGGGGCGGTTGCGCTGGGGGATGGTATTCTGTGGGGTGAGGGGGGAGAGGCTGGTCTTCCGGTGCGCCGTTTCGGCCATCTCGTCGTCGGCCTCGGCGATCCGGTCGGCGCGGACGAGGATCGGGTTTCGGCGATCTGGCGGCTCCGTGATCTCGCGGCGCAGGAAGGGGCGGTGCCGGCGGTTTGGAGGGGAAGTGAGGCGCTGTTCGGCCTTTATGCGGATATCGGTCTCTCGCCGGTGCCGCTCTCCGATAGCGCGGGCGGCTATGCGCTCTGCCGCACCGAGCGCGATCTCGCACTCCTGCTCGCCTCAATGGAACACGAGATGGGGCAGCCAAAGGGTGAGGATCGGCACGTAGGTGATGATGCCGAGCACGATCAGGAGCAGGATGAGAAACGGCAGAATGCCGCGGATCACCTCGCCGACGGGGGCTTGTGAGATCGTCGAGAGGACGAAGAGATTGAGCCCGACCGGCGGGTGAACGAGGCCGATTTCCATATTGTGAGTAAAAATGATGGCGAAATGAACCGGATCGACCCCGAGCGGGACCAAGGCTGGGGCCAGCACCGGGAGAACCAGAAGGAGGGTTGCCGTCACCTCGAGGAAACAGCCGAGAACGAGTAGCAGCAGATTGATCGCGAGCAGGAACTGCCAGGTGCGAAACCCGTGTGCCACCGTGAACTGGACGAGGGCGGCAGGAATGCCCGATTGCGTCATCCAATGGCCGAAAGCGAGCGCACTGGCGACGATGAGCATGATCGCGCCGGCACTTTTCAGCCCCTCCGCCACCACCGCCAAGGTCTCGGCGGGGTGAAAGCCGCGATAGAAGACGAGGCTGACGAGGAGTGCGACCACGGCCGCGATCGCTGCCGCCTCGGTCACCGTCACCAGCCCGCCATAGATCCCGACCAATACAATGACCGGCACCGCGAGCGCCGGCAGGGCGGCGCGCGTCACGGTGACGCGCTGGCGCCAGGGGAGGGCGGGTTCGACGGGAAAATTGTTGCGCCGCGCCGTGAACCACACCCAGCCAAAAAACGCCGCCGCCTGCAACAGCCCCGGCAGAATGCCGGCGAGAAAGAGCCGCGGCACCGATTGCTCGGCGACGATGCCGTAAAGAATGAGCGCGATCGAGGGTGGCACGACGATGCCGATGGTGCCCGAGGCGCCGATCACGCCGAGCGCGAAATCGCGTGGGTAGCCGCGGGCCAGCATCGCCGGCAACAGGATCGTTCCCATCGCCAGCGCGGTCGCGACCGAGGAGCCGCAGATCGCCGCGAACAGCGTGCAGGCGACGACGGTAACGAGGCCGAGCGAGCCGCGCACGCCACCGAGCCAGGCGATGGCGAGATCGACCAGCGCTTTGGCGACGCCGCCGCGGCGCATGAAGGCGGCCGCCATGACGAAGAGCGGCAAGGCCATCAGCGTCGTCGAATTGAGCTGATCGATGATGACTTGCGCAACCCCGATGAGCGGCTGGCCCGAGACCGAATAGAGGATCGCGGCGCAAATGCCGAGCACCAGGAAGATCGGCAAGCCCATGGCGAGCAGGCCGAAAAACAGCATGAGGAAGAGAAGGAGGGTCATTATCGGCTGTGGCGCGCTTATTCGGTGCGCGTCACGTCGTGCCGCCCGATCGCCATCCGCGCCGGATCGAACGCGAAGAGGAAACGATAAAGCCGCGCGAGATAGCGCAGCATCATCAGGGCGCCGCCCGATGGGAGCGCGAGATAATAGATCCACATTGGAAATTGCAGATCGGTCGAACTGCGCTCATCGAGCATCCAGGCGGTGGCGACGATCTGCCAGCCGTAATAGATGAGGCCGCCGCAGAAGATGATCGCGGCGAGCGAATTGGCGATCTCGAGCCAGCGCTGCCCGCCGGGTGGCAAGAGTCGCAACACGACATCGGGGCGGACATGGCCGTCGCTTCGCGCAAGGTCGGAGGCGACGATCATCACCGCCCAGACGAGGAGGTAGACGATGACCTCCTCGGCCCAGGAGATCGCATGCGCCGGCGCGAGATAGCGGCCGAGCACCTGCACGCTCCCGGCCACGAGGGCGGCGAGGCCGAGCAGCCCGACCGCACCCCGCTCGATCCGCGACCAGAGCGAGAGCGGCGCCGGCTCAGGCAGCGGCGCCGACATCTTCGCCCACCAGGCGGACGATTTCCGGCGATACCTTGATCTCGCGCGCGACCTTGTCCTGTTCGGCCATCATCTTCTTGCGCTCGGCCGTGACCAGATCGGCCGGCGGGACGGTGTAGGTCACGCCATGGGCGATCAATTTCTCGCGCGCCGCGTTCTGATCGGCCTGCATGTTGGCGCGATAGGTCGGAATATTCTCCGCCCACAGCTCGGTCATGAGCTTTTGCAGATCGGCGGGCAGGCCCGACCAGAAGCTGTTGGCGAGGATCGGGATGTATTCGCCGACGAACTGGTGATCGGCGAGGACGTATTTCACCCCCGCCTCCCAGAGCTGGGCGCTGGCGACGCTCTCATCGGTGCTGACGAGACCATCGAACGTGCCTAGATCGG
>JAKAQU010000201.1 GCA_021819535.1 Pseudomonadota bacterium
TTCCGATCTAAAGCGTCGATCCCTTCCTCGGCATCGCGCGCCAGCATGTTCCGGGTCATGGTTTCGGCGGCATAGGCATAGGCGGATTCGAGCGGCATATCCGCCTGGCGGTAGAACGCTTCCTTGCCGATGGCGACGGTGAGCGGGCTTTTCCCGGCGATTTTTGCGGCGAGATCCCCGACCGCCCGATCGAGCGCCGCCTCGGCGACGATCTGATTGACAAGCCCGATCCGGAGCGCCTCGGCGGCGTCGATCATCTCGCCGGTGAGCAGCATCGCCATCGCCGCCTTGCGCGAGACCGCGCGGGTCAGCGCCACCATCGGCGTCGAGCAGAAGAGGCCGATATTGACGCCGGGGGTGGCGAAGCGGGTGTTATCGGCGGCGATCGCGAGGTCGCAGGTGGCGACGAGCTGGCAGCCGGCGGCGGTCGCGATGCCGTGGACGCGGGCGATCACTGGCTTCGGCAGATGGGTGATCGCGAGCATCAGGCGCGAGCATTGGGTGAAGAGCGCCTCATAGGTTTCCCGGTCGGGATTGGCGCGCATTTCGCGAAGATCGTGACCGGCGCAGAAGGCCGGGCCGGCGCCGCCGATCACCACCACCTTGACGCTGTCGTCATGCGCGATCGCCGCCAATTCCGCCTCCAAGGCGGTCATCAGCGCGATGGAAAGGGCGTTGCGGGCCGCCGGGCGATTGAGGGTGAGATGGGCGATGCCGGCCTCGTCGCGGCGGAGCAGCGGCGTCGTTTCGCTCGCACGGGCTTCGGGATGGACCAAGGTGCTCATGGGTCAAATCCATACAAAAGAGCGGGGTTATCGACGAGGATACGCCGAATGGTGGCCTCCGTCTCGGCCCATTCGTAAAGGAGGTCGAGCAGCCAGCGGCGCATCGGCGTTTTCTCCCCGCCGCCAGTGGACCGGCCGGGGGCGGGCTTGTCAACCGCGGCAGTTGACCGCATCCTGGAGATGGAACTGGGGCGCCGGCATATCCCGCAGCTAAAGGGCATGCATGATGATTGATATTTACAAATTGTATGCGGCATTGGCATTCATGATAGCGGCGACCATGTTTGCGGCGGCGCACGCGTATGCTGAGAACGGTCTCTACATCTGCGCGTTACACGAAGACCAGGCCGATTGGGATGACGAGTTCGCGGCAGGCTCTGTTGTGGTTCCGGCAGGAACGGTGTTCGCCTATGCCGGCCATGTCATGGCGGGCAATTTGCAGGATCCACGGGACTTGGCCCACTCCAAAAATATGGAGCCGGGTCAGCTTGGATGGAGCGGGATCTCAAAGCAGGAAGAGGCACGCCGAGATCGTCTGACTTTGCAGGATCTGGATGACGGACAGACAAGCGCCGTTGTCACGACAGGGGCCGTCACACTGACAAAGGCAAAACCGTGCGCGTTGGCGCCCGCTAAGGTAGTGCTATCCAAGGCATGGGGATGGAGGACGAACGCGCCGATCAAAGGCGATAGCACACTCTATTATCAAGCTTATGGGGTTATCCGCCGTGGGGATCTCGATACGTTTAGAAATGATAGAACGCCTGTCGATCGGCTTGGAGGGCTAGGAGAACTAAACGCTTCCATCCACGGCATGCTGACAAGAGTCATGGACCTGGACAGGGTACAATCAACGATGCCGCCCGATGAAATGCCGGTTGACGGCCCCGGCAATACGGATTGCTGGAGCGCCGATTGGATCGAGAAACTGCCGCCGGATGATGTGCTGCGTCGCAATGCGGAGAGGCCGGACATCACATGCAGGGCCATTACTGAGAAATTGCTACTGAGTTTGCGTTACGCGACGAAGGCTGATGTCATTAAGGCGATGAACGTCAACGGCCGAGAGATCGAAGATGGCGAGCGTCATATCCTTCACTTCCTTAGCAACTACTCAAAAGGCCAGCGCACAGGAAGCGGCGATGTGAACTTCATCTTCGATGCAGACGGCCGGGTGTCCGTCATCACCGCCTCGGTCGATCGGGCAAACCTGGAAGGCGATACAATAGAGTTTATCTGGAACGCACACCATGTCGGCTGCTCCGATTTCCCCGGTACAAGCATGCAGCGTTGCAAGCAACAATAATGCAGATTTTACCGACGATCACCGGCCAACGCTCAGCATGACCCACCAACGCAGACCAAGTACCGTAACAGTGGATTAGGTGGCGGCGGACTGATCTGAGATTCCTGAAACATGAACGTTTGGTCTAGGCCGGGCCGGCGCCGCCGATCACCACCACCTTGACGCTGTCGTCATGCGCGATCGCCGCCAATTCCGCCTCCAGCGCGGTCATCAGCGCGAGCGAAAGCGCATTGCGCGCCGCCGGGCGGTTGAGGGTGAGATGGGCGATGCCGGCCTCGTCGCGGCGGAGCAGCGGCGCGGCCTCGGCGGCGGCGGGCGCTTCGGGATGGATCAGGGCGCTCATCGATCGAATCCATACAAAACGGCGGGGTTGGTGACGAGGATTTGCCGGAACCGAGCCTCCGTCTCGGCCCATTCGTGAAGGAGGTCGAGCAGCGTGCCGTCATCGGGCATGGCGCGGCCTTCGAGATGGGGGTGCGGCCAATCCGTGCCCCAGAGGCAGCGTTCCGGCGCGTGCGCGATCAAGGCGCGGGCAGGGGCCAGAAGATCGGCATAGGGCGGGCCCGCGGAACTCCGGTAGCCGCAGAGCTTGACCCAGGCGCGCCCGCCATCGAGCAGCCGGAGAAGGGCCTGGAAGGCGGGATCGGCCATCCCCGCCGCCGCCCGAATGCCGCCCATGTGATCGAGCACCACCGGCACCGGGAGCGAGGCGAGCCGGGGCGCAAGCGCGATCAGCGCGGCGCCATCGACATAGAGCTGCAGATGCCAGCCGAGCGGCGCGATGCGGGCCGAGAGCGTCTCGATCTGATCGAGCGGCGTGCCATTGCCGCTCACCGCGTTGAAGCGCGCGCCGACCACACCGCCGGCCGCGAGTGCCGCGAGTTCGCGATCCGAAATCCTCGCATCGATGACGGCGATGGCGCGCGCGTGCTCGCGGCCGAAGGCGGCGACGGCATCGAGCGCGCAGGCGTTATCGCTGCCGAAAATGCTCGCCTGCACGACGACCTGGCGCGCAAGCCCGAGCACGGATGCCATCGCGCGATAGGCATCGATGCTCGCCTCCGGTGCGTCGTAGCTGCGCCCGGGGCTGAGCGGAAAACGCCGATAGGGGCCGAAGATGTGGAAATGGCAGTCGGTCGCGCCGGCCGGCGCCTTGGCGCGCGGGGCCGATGCTGCGCGTGGCGGCGGGCAGAACGGGCGCTCAATCGGCATCGGCGGGCTCTACTATTGCGGGGTCGGCGTCAAGCGCGCGGCCGGCGGTTTCGGGAAGCATGGCGAGGGCCGCCAGCATCAGCGCGCAGGCGGCGAAGCCGAATACCGCGATCGCCATGCCAAGCCCGAGCCGGTCGGCGAGAAAGCCGATCAGCGCCGGAAACAGCGCGCCCGCCGCGCGTCCGGCACTGTAACAGAATCCCTGGCCGACGCCGCGCACCGCGGTCGGATACATCTCGGTCATGAACGGCCCCATGGCCGAAAACATCATGTAAAGCACGATGCCGAGCGGCAGGCCGAGCAGCAGGATCATGTGGTCGTCGAGCGGCAGGAAGAGATAAAGCGGGATCATTACCGCCGAGCCGAGGGCGGAGAGGGCGAAGGTCGCCTTGCGCCCGAGCGCATCCGCGCAATAGGCGCCGAGCAGGAAGCCGAGAAAGGCGCCGAGGATGTGAAGCAGCAAATAGCCGCCGGTATTGACGGCGGAAAGTCCGCGCACGGTCTTGAGATAGGTCGGAAGCCAGGTCGAGACCGAGTAATTGCTCGCCTGCGCGCCCATCACCATGAGCGAGATTTTCAGCGTCCGCGCGAGATAGGGCGGGCGGAGGACGGCAATGAATTGCGCCGCGGTATCACGCCGAGGCGCTTGCGCCCGGAACAGATCGGGCTCTGGCACGTAGCGGCGGAGCCAGAACACCAGCCCGGCCGGGGCGAGACCGATCCAGAACAGAACCCGCCAGGCGAACGTCTCGGGCAGCAGCGCAAAAGCGAGGGTGTAAAGCGCCGCCGCCGCCGCCCAGCCGACCGCCCAGCCGCTTTGCACGAAGCCGACGGCGCGGCCGCGATAGCGATCGCGGATGACCTCTCCCATCAGCACCGCGCCCGCCGCCCATTCGCCGCCGAAGCCAACCCCCTGAAGCGCGCGGCAGACGAAGAGCGAGTCGAAATTCCAGGAAAATCCGCTCAGGAAGGTGAAGGCGGCATACCAGAGAATGGTGATCTGCAAAACGCGCACGCGGCCGAGGCGATCGGCCAGCGCGCCCGCGACCCAGCCGCCGAGCGCCGAGGCGAGGAGGGCGATGGTGCCGAGCATGCCGGCCGCGCCCTTGCTGATCCCCCAGGTGGCGAGGAGGGTCGGGATGATGAAGCTGTAGGCCTGCACATCGAGCGCATCGAGCGCCCAGCCGCCGAAGCAGCCGGTCATGGTGCGGCGTTCGCGTGTCGTGAGGTCGAATAGCCAAAGGCGCATCGACGTTTCTCCCCACGCCAGTGGAACGGCCGGGCGCGGGCTTGTCAACCGCTCAAGCTGACCAGCCCGCCATAGACGCCGAGGGCCGTGGTCAGCGCGGTCACCACCACCACCAGCCAGAAATAGCCGCCGCGCAAGCGATGGCCGGCCGGCAGCGCCTTGACCGCGAGCGCCACCAGAAATCCGAGCACCAGCGGCAACAGCAGCGCGTTCATGACCTCGACCGCGATATCGAGGGTGACGAGATCGGGCACCAGCACCACGATTGCCGCGCCGGCGGCGATGATCGCGGTATAAATTCCATAGAACCACGGCGCCTCGCCGGGATGATGGGCGAGGGAGTGGCGGAACCCGGTCACCTCGCCCCAGCCCCAGGCGCCGGCGAGCGAGGCGACGATGGCGGCGACCATGCCGGCGCCGAGAATGCCGACGGAATAGACGGCGCGCCCCCAGGTCTCGCCGAGATAGGGGGTGATGGCGCCGGAAAGCTCCTGCACCGTATCGAGCTTGGCGTTCGGGTTGAGCCGGCCCAGCGTCGCCGCGGCGGCGATCAGGACCGCGGCCATGATGAGCTGCGTCACCACCGCGCCGATCGCGGTGTCCCAGCGCGCGGCGCGGTATTCGTCGGGGCGGAGGCCCTTATCGGCAACCGCCGATTGCTGATAGAACACCATCCACGGCATGACCACGGCGCCGATATTGGCCGCCGCCAGGGTCATGTAATGGTGATCGCGGAACGGAATGTCCGCCATCCCCGCGAGCAGCGCAGCCCCGGCGGGATGGCTCGCCCAGGCGATGCCGAAAAACGCGAGTTCGAACGCGCCCATCGCGAGGGCGATACGCTCGACCCGGGCATAGGATCCGGTCCAGACGACGACGAGCAGAACCAAAGCCGCCAAGGCAACGCCCGCTGCCCTCGGCACGCCGTAGAGATCGCTGACCCCGGCGACGCCGGAAAATTCGGTGAGGAGAGCGCCAGTGGTCGCGATGCTGAGGCCGGCGACGGAGACATAGGCCCAGGGTTTGCCAAAGGTTTCGCGGATCAGCTCGCCATGGCCCTTGCCAGTGAAAATGCCGAGCCGGACCGTCAGTTCCTGGACGATGTAGAGGATCGGAATGAGCACGAATTGCAGCGTGAGCAGCCGATACCCCCACTGCGCGCCGCTTTGCGCCGCGGTGATGACACTGCCGACATCGGTATCGGCGAGCATGACGACGAGGCCCGGCCCGGCAACAGCGAGGAACTGCGCGATGGTCGAGCGGGACGAGGCGGAGATTTGCGACACGGTGTTCTTCCTCGATGAGAGAT
>JAKAQU010000202.1 GCA_021819535.1 Pseudomonadota bacterium
GCTGGCGCATAGACGCCGAGATTACTGGTCGCGGTGAGCGTTACGCTTGGATTGATCGTCAGCGTCTCGTTGGCGCCCAGCGGATAGGAGCTGACCGTGGTGTTGCTGGCAATCGTTTTTGACGGGCCGGACATCCTACCCCCCTATGGCCATCACCGTGGCGTTGCCTGCTTGTTATTTTTGCTTACCGGAAGCAGCCCTGCCACCTTAGGGACTCTACAATAGCCGGGGCGCTGCGCGGTTCCGCCGGAGTCCTGCACTCGCGCCAACGCTTAACGCAAAGCTAATCTCTTAACTAAATGCGTGTGCATTGATTTACATCAATAACAGAGTGATACGATCGTCATTGGCTCACGCCATGCGACGTGGCGCCGAGCCTCGGTCAGCCGCCCGCCCGTGTGAGTGATCAACGGCGCGGCGAAAGTGAAAAATAGCTCCCTGACGGGCGAGCATCGGGCACCTTTGGAGTAGCCCATTGGAGTAAATACTCCAATGAGGGTGGGTGCCTCGCGTAAAACCAATTATTCCAATGGGTTGGCTGGGGGACCTGGATTCGAACCAAGGCTGCCCGGGTCAGAGCCGGGAGTTCTACCGCTAAACTATCCCCCAAGATTGCTTTCCCGCGACCGGCGCGCGAGCCGGGCGCGGGGCGGCCCTCCTTACCATACCGCTCGCGCGACGGGCAAGCCGGGACCGGCGGCCGCTGATCTTGCGCGCGCCGGGGGGATTTGACCGGCATCGATGGTTGGCCTTACACCAGCCGCCGATGACGGGAACGAGATGACGGGGACAAGCCGGCTTTCACCGCTCGATCGGCCGAATTCCTATATCGGCCGCGCCGTGCCGCGGCCCGACGCGGCGCGGCTGGCGCGCGGCGGCGGGCGCTTCGTCTCCGATCTCAGCGTTGCGCGTATGCTCCATGTCGTCTTTTTGCGCTCGCCCCACGCCCATGCCCGCATTCTCGCGATCGACACCGCCCCGGCGCGCGCCGCGCCAGGGGTGGTCGCGGTCTTTGCCGGCGCCGATCTCGTGCCGCATGTCCGCCCCTGGGTCGGCGTGCTGAGCCACCTCAAGGGGCTGAAATCGGCGCCGCAATACCCGCTCGCCGTCGATCGCGCCTGCTGGCAGGGCGAAGCCGTGGTCGCCATCGTCGCGGAAAGCCGCGCACTCGCCGAAGACGCCGCCGAGCTGGTGGAAATCGATTACCAACCACTCCCCGCCCTCACCGATCCTGAGGCCGCGCTCGCCCCCGGCGCCATGGTTCTGCATCCCGAACTCGGCGACAATCTCGCCTTCGAACGCCGCCTCGATGTCGGCGCTGTGGAGGCGGCCTTCGCGGAGGCCGATCACGTCATCGAAGAGACGCTGACCTTCGGCCGCCACACCGGGGTTACGCTCGAGCCACGCGCGGTGCTCGCCGAATGGGATCCGGGCGCCGAGCGGCTCACCGTGCATCAGGGCACGCAGGCGCCGCATATGCTGCAAAACATCTATGCGACGCAGCTCGGCCTCGCCGAACAGCAGGTGCGCATCGTCTGCCACGATGTCGGCGGCTCGTTCGGGATCAAGGTCCACGCCTATCCCGACGAGATGGCGACCGTAACCATCGCCCGCCTCCTCGCCCGGCCGGTGAAATTCGTCGCCGACCGGCTGGAGAGCTTCGCCGCCGACATCCACGCCCGCGACCATCGCGTCATCGCCCGCATCGGCGTCACCCGCGATGGCCGCATCACCGCTTTCGCCATCGACGATCTCACCGGCATCGGCCCCTATTCCGTCTATCCCCGCACCAGCGCGGTCGAAGCCAATCAGGTCGTCAATCTCGTTGGCGCGCCCTATGATTTCGCCAATTACCGCGCCCGCGCCCGCGTCGTGTTCCAGACCAAGACGCCGATGAGCCAATACCGTGCCGTGGGGCACCCGATCGCGACCGCGGTGACCGAGACGCTGGTCGACCGTGCTGCCCTCGCGCTCGGCCTCGATCCGCTCGAACTTCGCCGGCGCAATCTCCTGCCCGATGACGCCTATCCGTGCAGCTCGGCAACCGGGCTTCGCTTCGAGCTTCTCTCGCACCATGCGGCGCACGCCAAGATTGCCGCGATGATGGATTACCCGGCCCTCCGCGCCGAGCAGGCGCGGCTTCGCGAACGCGGCGTCCTGCGCGGTATCGGATTTGCGAGCTTCGTTGAAATCACCAATCCCGGCGCCGCGTTTTATGGTGTCGGCGGGGCGCGAATATCCTCGCAGGACGGCGCCGTCGTCCGGCTCGACGCGAGCGGCCATGCGACCGTCCAAAGCAGTGTCACCGAGCAGGGGCAGGGAAGTGCGACGATGATCGCGCAGATCGTCGCGAGCGCGCTCGGCGTTTCGCTCGGTCGCGTGCGGGTGATGCTCGGCGATACCGATGTGACACCCTATGGCGGCGGCACCTGGGCCTCGCGCGGGGCGGGCATCGCCGGTGAAGCCGCCTGGCGCGCGGCGAGCGCACTCCGCGAGCAGATCCTCACCGTCGCCGGCGCCATCCTGCAAGCCGAGGCGGCGACGCTCGACATTGCGGGCGATGCCATCATCGATCGCGAAAACGGCCGTATCCGGCTCGATCTTTCCGAACTCGGGCGCATCGTCTATTTCCGCCCCGACACGCTGCCCGAGGGGATGCAGCCGGAACTGATCGCAACCCGCCATTATGTGCCGCGCGATTATCCGTTTGCGTTCACCAACGGCGTGCAGGCCTCCTATCTCGAACTCGACCGCGAAACCGGCGCGATCACACTCTTGCGCCATTTCGTGGTCGAGGATTGCGGGCGCATCATCAATCCCCGCCTGGTCGATGAGCAGATCCGCGGCGGCGTCGTCCAGGGGCTCGGGGCGGCTCTCTTCGAGCATTGCCGCTACGACGCCGAGGGCCAGCTCCAGAACGCCAACCTCGCCGATTACCTGGTGCCGATGGCGAGCGAAATGCCGGATATCGAAATCGGCCATCTCTGCTCGCCGACGACAGAATCGGCCATCGGCGCCAAGGGCGCGGGCGAGGCCGGAACGGCGGGCGCGGCAGCGGCGGTGCTGAACGCCGTGAACGACGCGCTGGCGCCGCTCGGGACAAAGGTGAATGCGTTTCCTCTCACGCCGGAGATGGTGCGAAACGCCATCCTGGGAGCGGTTTAGATTGTCGTTCGTGAAATACGCGATCTGCCGGCGCGCGGGCGGCGCTGGACGAGGTGGGTCGAGCCGAGGGCGAGCAGCGCGGTTGCGAGAATGCTTGCCGAGCCGGGTTCTGGAACCGGGGTGAGTGGGGCGTTCGCGGTCAACGTTACCTCATCGTTCCCATAGGAGATGCTCCAGCTATCAAGGCCACCCGGTCCGAACGTCAGCCCGTCGATCGATGCGAAGGTTCCGCTCAGCCCGCCGAGGGACTGCAGGATCACGAATTGCTGCCCATTCGTCGGAAAGAAGCCATTGAGGAAGCTGATGTCGAGCGTGCCGGCGAGGGTTGTCACCCCATCCACGACCACCTCCCCGAAGGCTTGTCCTCCGGAGATTGTTTCCGAAAAGATATTTTTCGTGCTCATGTCGAAGTTTTCGGTGATGGTGAGCGGATCGCCGCCGGAGCGGATGGTTCCCCCGGCCATCGTCACACTGCCATCGATGGTTCCCACTCCCGTCAGCACGCCGCCGTCGATCACAACCGTCGGTGCCGCGAGCGAGCCGTTCACCACCGTCGTCCCGCCGGTCTCCACATAGTTTCCTGCGTATTCGCCGAGCGATCCGCCGGCGCCGATCGTCACCGAGCCGGCGCTGGTGAAGCCGGCCTTGGTTGGCAGGCTCAAAAGGCTGAGAGAGCCGTTATCGATAAGCACGCCGTTACTCGCGACAATGGTTTCGGCGGTTGGATTGGCGGTCTGCGCGCTCGGGGTGCCGCCGAGATTGGTCTCATACAGCGTCACCTGGGCGCCGGCGCCGATCTGCAAGGTGTTGGCGTTCAACTGATAGGCGGTGAAGCTGCCGCCCTGGATGTTAGCGGTTTTCGCATTCAGGACTTCGTTCGGGTTGAGGAGGTTGGTTGTGGCTTGGCTTCCGCTCTGGGTGTAGGTTCCGCTGACGCTGATATTCTCCGGGTAACCGATCTCGAGCGGAGAGTTCTGGTCGAAGAACACAGCCCCTGAATTGTTAATCGCGGCCGCCTTGATGTTGCCGCCGAACAGATAGCCTGTGTTGTTCAGCGTGCCGGTGACGGCGAGCGTGCCGAGAACGCTTGCGCCGAGGCCGCTTGAGTCTTGGAAGGCGGGGTCGGTCGCGGTTTGTGGGGCGCTGTTGTTGAGGTTGCCCTCGATGGTCACGGTGGTTCCGTTGCCGACATAGAATGCGTTCGTCACGTTCAGTGTGCCGGATGGCGGCGTGATCGTCTGGCTATGGCCATTGGCGAAGGCCATCGTGCCATTCACCGAATCGAGGCCGAGGGCGTTCTGCTGGCCAGCGACGGCAAGCGTGCCGAGCACGTTCACTTCCTCGCCCACCGGAACCGTGGTGAAGGCCTGGCTGAGATTAAGCGTCCCGCCGGAGGCGACCTGCACGAGACCGTTGCCGGTGAGCGCACCGGTGATCGTCGCGGTCTGGTCAACCACGAATTGCCCCTGATTGGCGAGCCCCCCTTTGATGGTGAACGCGCCGTTCTGCTCGGTGAACGATCCCCCGGAGCCGATGGTAAGCGCGCCAGAGGTCGGCGTATCGACGATGGTCGCGCCGTTGCCAATGCTGAGCGCTCCATTGACGGCGCCGAGATTGGCCAGCGCCGATGTCCCGCCGGCGGTGAAGTCACCATTCACCGTCAGTTGTGAACCGGCGGCGATGTTGGTGAGGCCGCCGGGCTGCCCGGTGAGCGAGACCGATGTGCCTCCGCCGATGAGGAGGCTGCCGGTATTCCGGAGCGTCCCGAAACTTGCCGTATCGCCCACCGATTGAAGCGAGAACTGGCCGCTATTGCTGAAGGCGCCGGAGATGTTGATCTTATTGTTGCCGCCCGACGTCTCGTAAATATCCGAGGTGCTGAGATTACCATTGACGGTGAGGCTGGTCCCGTTTTTCTGGAGGACCGAGCCGCCAAATTGCAGCGTGTTGCCGTTGAAGACCGGGGTTGCGAGCACGGATGTCCCGCTGAGCGTAAGTCCCTCCTGACGAGTGAATTGGTTGAGATTGCCAAGGCCGTTCAGCGTGCCGGCGACATAGAGGCTGCCCATCCCCTCAAGATCGAGTTCGTTCTTGACGGTGAGTGTCGCCCCTGTCGGAATAGAGACATAGGACGGCAGACCTGAAGAGCTGGTGCCATTATTGACCAGGGTGCCGACCGTCAGCGTATCCGGGGCGTAGCCGCCAAGGACCACGTTGCCGTTGCCGGAATTCGTCAGCGTGCCGTCCACGGTGATGTGAGCGGCCGGTCCGGTCGTGGGAGCATTCGCGTTATAGGTTCCGAGACTGCCCGTATTGGCAAGATTGCCCTTGACCAGCAGGTTGCTCGCCGAGACGAACAGACTTTGGCCACCGTTTTGAAAATTAGTGTCGACCGTGAGATTTTCCGGCTGCAGCGTCTGTATGTCGCCGCTGTTGGTGACGCTGAGCGAATTGACCTCGGCGTTCTGGTCGAGAAAAATCGAGGATTGATTTATCGTCGTATCATAGGTGGTTCCAGCGCTGTTGTTCGGGACGACCGCAGGATTCCAGTTGCTGGAATTGCTCCAATAACCATCAACCCCGAGTTGCGTCGAAACGACGGTTTGCGCAACCGCCGTGTCATGGAAGATCGG
>JAKAQU010000203.1 GCA_021819535.1 Pseudomonadota bacterium
GGCTTGGCGGCGGGCGGCGGCGGCTTTACAAGGCACGGGATGACAGGCCATCCCCTTCGGATAATGGGGGATGGCGGCTCCCTTGCCGTTCGCTTCCTTGAGGATCGGAACCCCACGCATGGATGTCGCCGCCGCTGATTTCTCCGCATCCCGCGACGTGATGGTCGATGGCCAGTTGCGCCCCAACAAAATCGTCGATCCGCGTCTTCTGGAGGCGGCGCGCCGCTTGCCGCGCGAGCGGTTTTTGCCCCCCAACCTGCGCGCGCTCGCCTATATCGACGCCGATGTGCCGCTCGGCGGCGGGCGGGTTCTCGTCCAGCCCTTGATTTCCGCCCGGCTGATCCAGCTCGCTTCTCCCAAAGCCGGCGAAAAAGCTTTGGTGATCGGCGCCGGCACCGGCTATGGCGCGGCTCTGCTCAGCGCCTGCGGCGCCCATGTCACCGCGTTGGAAGAGGATCCGGCGCTGCTCGCGATCGCCCGTTCGGCGCTCGCCGCCTGTGCGCCGACGATCCGCCTCGTCACCGGCCCGCTCACCGCCGGCTATCCGAGTGGCGCGCCGTGGGACATCATCCTGATCGAAGGTGCCGTCGCCGCCGTGCCGCCGGCGATCGCCGAGCAGGTCAAGCTCGAAACCGGCCGCTTGGTCGCGGTCAGAGAGGCCGCCGGGCGGATCGGCCAGGCGGTGCTCGGCGAGCGCACCGCGGCAGGGCTCGCGTTCCGCCAGGCCTTCGACGCCGCAACCGTCTATCTCCCCGGTTTTTCCCCGATGCCGGCCTTCGTTTTTTAGAGCGCGTGGCGCGAAAGGCTTGACCGCCGCCGCGCCGGCGATCGATATAGCGCCCGTGCGGCCGTGGTCCGGTGGCAGAGTGGTGATGCAGCGGACTGCAAATCCGCGTATGCCGGTTCGATTCCGGCCCGGACCTCCAACGGCGCGCCCGGCCCGGCGGGCGGCGCGAGGTTGGTGGTTTGCGGCGGCGCGGAAACGCTCTAGAAACGCGCCATGACCGTTCGCACCCGCTTCGCGCCGAGCCCGACCGGGCTTCTTCACATCGGCGGCGCCCGCACCGCGTTGTTCAACTATCTCTTCACCCGCCATCACGGCGGGCAGTTCCTGCTCCGCATCGAGGATACCGACCGTGCCCGCGGCAGCGAGCAGGCGGTGCAGGTGATCCTCGAGGGGCTTTCCTGGCTCGGGCTCGATCCCGACGAGCCGCCGCTCTTTCAATCGACGCGCGCCGCTCGCCACGCCGAGATCGCCCATGCTCTCCTTGCCGCCGGTCGCGCCTATCGCTGCTACTGCACGGCCGAAGAATTGCGCGAGATGCGTGAGCAGGCGCTCCGCGAGGGAAGACCACCGCGCTATGACGGGCGCTGGCGCGACCGCGACCCCGCCGCAGCACCCCCCGGCATCGCCCCCGCGATCCGCCTCAAGGCGCCGCGCGAGGGCGAGACCGTGGTCGAGGATCTCGTGCAGGGGCCGGTCCGGGTCGCCAATGCCGAACTCGACGACATGATCATCCTCAGAAGCGACGGCAGCCCGACCTATCTCCACGCCGTCGTCGTCGACGATCACGACATGGCGATCACCCATGTCATCCGCGGCGACGATCATCTCACCAACACTTTCCGTCAGGCGCAGATCTACGACGCGCTGGGTTGGGAGAAGCCGCGTTTCGCCCATATCCCGCTGATCCACGGCGCCGATGGGGCCAAGCTCTCCAAGCGCCACGGCGCGGTCAGCGTGCTCGAATTCCGCGAGCAGGGGTTTCTCCCGGAAGCGCTCTGCAATTATCTGCTGCGCCTCGGCTGGGGCCATGGCGACGCCGAAATCCTCTCGCGCGCCGACGCGATCCGGCTCTTCGATCTCGATGGCGTCGGGCGGGGGGCCGCGCGCATGGATTACGCCAAGCTCACCCATCTCAACGCCGTCTGGCTGCGCTCTGCCGATGACGCGCGGCTCGCGGGCGAGGTGATGGCGCGGCTTTCCGGCCGGCCGGACCTGGCCCTGGACGACGCGGCGCGGGCACGAATCCTCGCCCTGATGCCGGCGCTCAAGGCACGCGCGCGCACGCTCGTCGAACTCGCCGAAAATGCCGCCTTTCTCGCGCGAACCCCGCCCTTGCCGATGGACGACAAGGCCAAGGCTCTCGTTGCGGCACCCGGAATGCGGGCGATGCTCGGTGATCTCGCCGCCGTGCTCGCCGAAACCCCCTTCACGCCGGAGGCGGTGGCGGCGGCGCTGCGCGCTTTCGCCGAGGCACGCGGGCAAAAGCTCGGCGAGATCGCGCAGCCGCTGCGCGCCGCCCTCACCGGGGCGACAACGAGCCCGCCGATCGATGCGACGCTCGCGGCCCTTGGGCGTGAGGCGGCGCTCTCGCGGCTACGCGCTTGCGCGTGAGGGAAGAGCGACGCAGTTCCACCGCCGCCCGGTTGCGGCTATGCTGGCGCGAGCGGCGTGGTGGCGCCGACGCGAGGAAGGGGAGAGGATCATGGCGCGATTAGCGAAGTTTCGGAATTGCGCTCTGCTCGGCACGGCCCTCGCCCTCGCCGGCTGTCAGATGCCCCCCACGCCGCAAGGGCCGGGGACGCCGATCGTCCATCTCGGCCTCATGCCGAATGACCCAGCCCCCTGTCTCGGCGCCGTCCGCAGCATCAGTAACGCGCCGATCCTGCGCGATGCCAAGCTCGCCGCGACCGGCGGCATCGCCAAGCTCACCGGCTGCATCCTCAATCCCGGCCCGCTCGGCTATCGCGCCATCATCGTCGAGATCAGCTTCTTCGATGCCGAAGGCCATCTCCTGAGTTCGCTGACGCGCGACAGCGTCGATCTTCCGGCCTATTCCGCCAGCCCCTCGCAACCCACGGGTGCGCCGCGCTGGCTGATCCCGATCGATGTCGAGGCCGATCCCAACGCCATTCAGGCCGAGGTGGTGGTCCATGCCCTGGTCTGCGCCGGGATCGGCGTGCGTGGCTGCACCGAGGAGCACGACACCGCCGTCGTCGCGGTCTCGGCGGCCAAGACCTGACCGCGCCATTGGCCGATCTTCCTCGCCATCTGCTCGCGATCGAGGGGCTGGCACCGCCGGCGGTCGCGCATTTTCTCGATCTCGCCGAGAGCTACGTGCTGCTCAACCGCTCCGGCCGCACCGAGCGTGACATGCTGCGCGGGCGCACCCTGATCAACCTCTTCTTCGAGGACAGCACCCGGACGCGCACCAGCTTCGAGCTGGCTGGCAAGCGTCTCGGCGCCGATGTCATCAACATGTCGGTCGCCGCGTCCTCGGTGAACAAGGGCGAGACGCTGCTCGATACCGCGGCGACGCTGAACGCGATGCGATGCGATCTCCTCGTCGTCCGCCATGCCGAGGCCGGCGCGCCCAATCTTCTCGCCCAGAAGGTGGACGCGGCGGTGATCAATGCCGGCGATGGCATGCACGAACACCCGACCCAGGCACTCCTCGATGCCCTCACCATCCGCCGCCACAAGGGCAGGCTCGCCGGGCTCGTGGTCGCGATATGCGGCGATATCGCCCATTCGCGGGTCGCGCGCTCGAACATTCATCTCCTGGTCAACCAGGGGGCGAGCGTGCGCGTCATCGGCCCGCCGACGCTGATCCCGGCGGCGATCGCGGGGCTTGGTGTTACCGTGTTCCACGACATGAAAGCGGGGCTCGCGGGCGCCGATGTGGTGATGATGCTCCGGCTCCAAAAAGAGCGCATGGCGCGCGGCCTGGTGCCGAGTGCCCGCGAATATTTCCGCGTCTTTGGCCTCGATCGGGAGAAATTCGCCGCCGCCCGGCCTGATGCGCTGGTCATGCATCCCGGCCCGATGAACAGGGGCGTCGAGATCGATAGCGCGCTTGCCGATGATCCCGCCCATAGCGTCATTCGCGAGCAGGTGGAAATGGGGGTCGCGGTGCGCATGGCGGTGCTCGACACGCTCGCCCGTGCCCGCGCCTGGCCACGCAATGTCTGAGCCCGCCGATGTCTGACCCCATGCCCGACCTCGTGTTCAAAAACACCCGCGTGATCGACCCCGCCTCCGGGCGCGATGGCATGGGCGAGATTCTGGTGCGGGACGGGCGCATCGCCGAGATCGCGCCGCGGATCGACCCGCCCGAGGGCGCGGAGATCATCGATGGCCATGGCGCCGTGCTCTGTCCCGGCCTCGTCGATATGCGTGTCTCGCTCGGCGAGCCCGGTTTTGAATATCGCGAGACCATCGCGTCGGCCGCTCTCGCCGCCTCGGCCGGCGGCATCACCACGCTCGCGGTCCTCCCTGACAGCCGGCCGGCGATCGACGACCCGGCGCTGGTGCAGTTCCTCCGCGCCCGTGGGGACGCGACCGGGCGGCTCACCATCCTTCCCTATGGCGCGGTGACGCGTGGCTGCCGGGGCGAGGAGTTGGCTGAACTCGGCCTTCTGCGCGAGGCCGGCGCGGTCGCCTTCAGCGACGGGGCGCGAGCGGTCCATCCGGCGCGGCTGATGCGGCTCGCGCTCTCCTATGCCAGCGGCTTTTCCGCCTGCATCGTCCAGCACCCGGAGGAGCCGACCCTCGCCGAGGGCGGGGCCGCGACCGAGGGCGAGCTTGCGACCCGGCTCGGTCTTCCCGCCATTCCCGCCTGCGCCGAGGCGATCATGGTCGCGCGCGATATCCGGCTCGCCGAACTCACCGGGGGGATGGTGCATTTCTCGCGCCTTTCCACCGCCGAGGCCCTCGCGCTGGTGCGGGCGGCAAAGGCACGGGGCATCGCCGTCACCTGCGATACCGCGCCGCCCTATTTCGCGCTGAACGAACTCACGATCGGCGATTTCCGCAGCTACGCCAAGCTCTCGCCGCCGCTCCGCGCGGAAAGCGACCGCCTCGCCGTCGCCGCCGCCCTGGCCGATGGCACCATCGATGCCGTGGTCTCCGACCATCAGCCACGCGATGCCGACGACAAGCGGCTGCCGTTCGCGCAGGCGGCGCCGGGTGGCGCCGGACTCGAAACGCTCCTCGCCGTGACGCTCGCCGAATATCATGGCGGGCGCTTAAGCCTTCTCCGCGTCATCGAATTGCTCACCTCTGCCCCGGCACGCCTGCTCGGGGTCGAGGCCGGGCGGCTCGCCGCCGGGCTTGCGGCCGATCTCTGCCTGTTCGCGCCCGAACGCGCCTGGCGGGTTACCGCCGGCACGCTCGTGAGTAAGGCGCAGAACACGCCGTTTGACGGCAGCGCCCTGGAAGGGCGGGTGCTCGGCACCTGGAAGGCCGGGCGGCGGGTGTTCGGATGAGCGGTTTTGCCGCGTCTGGCGCCCTCGCGCTCGGTTACGCGCTCGGCGCCATTCCGTTCGGGCTGCTGCTGACGCGGCTCGCCGGGCTCGGCGATATCCGCGCCATCGGCTCGGGCAATATCGGTGCGACCAATGTCTTGCGCACCGGGCGGCGGGGTCTGGCCGCGGCGACGCTACTGCTCGATGCCGCCAAGGGTGCCGCGGCGGTGATGGTCGTGAAAATACTGCTGCCGGGCGCCCCGGGGGCAGCCTGGATCGCGGCACTCGGGGCGGTGCTCGGCCATGTTTTCCCGCTCTGGCTCGGGTTTCGCGGCGGCAAGGGGGTGGCGACCGGGCTCGGTGTGTTGCTTGCGGCGTGCTGGCCGGCGGGTGTGCTCGCCTGTCTCGTCTGGCTGCTGGTCGCGGCGATCGGTCGCCGCTCCTCGCTCGCGGCACTGGTCGCGCTCGCGCTCGCGCCCATCTTCGTCGTCATCTTCGCTGACAGCAAAGCCGCCCTTAGATCGG
>JAKAQU010000204.1 GCA_021819535.1 Pseudomonadota bacterium
CGGCGGGCTGGTCGGCCTCTCGCTTGCGCTCGATCTCGCCCAGCGCGGCGTTCCCGTCGTTCTGCTCGATGACGACGACACTGTCTCGGTCGGATCGCGCGCCATCTGTTTCGCCAAGCGCACGCTGGAGATTTACGATCGCCTTGGCCTTGGTACACTTCTCCTCGACAAAGGTGTCACCTGGAATAGGGGGAAAATCTTCTTCCAGGAGCGCGAGATCAACGCCTTCGATCTCCTCCCCGAGCGCGGCCATCATTATCCTGCCTTCGTCAATCTCCAGCAATATTACGCCGAAGCGTGGCTGGTCGAGGCGTGCCAAGCCGCCGGCGTCGAACTGCGCTGGCGCCATCGTGTGGCGTCGGTCATCAACCATCCCGATCACGTCGTCGTATACGTGGAAACGCCGGGCGGGGATTACGATCTTTCGTGCTCCTGGCTCCTTGCCTGCGACGGCGCGCGCTCGGCCATTCGCGAGCGGCTCGCCCTTCCCTTCGTCGGGCGCGCCTTTCGCGACCGCTTCCTGATCGCCGATGTCGAAATGCAGGCGCCATTCCCGAGCGAGCGCTGGTTCTGGTTCGACCCGCCCTTTCATCGTGGCCAATCGGTGCTGCTGCACCGGCAGGCGGATGACATCTGGCGGATCGATTTTCAACTCGGCCCCGACGCCGATCCCGAGGAGGAAGGCAAGCCCGAGCGCGTTATCCAGCGCGTCCAGGCAATGCTCGGCGAGACCAAATTTACCCTCGATTGGGTCAGCATATACACGTTCCGCTGTCGGCGGCTGGAAAAATTCGTCCATGGCCGGGTGATTTTCGCCGGTGATGCGGCGCATCAGGTCAGCCCCTTCGGCGCCCGCGGCGGCAATGGCGGCGTGCAGGATGCCGATAATCTCGCTTGGAAGCTCGCAGCCATTCTCGATGGCAG
The DNA here is from genome assembly GCA_021819535.1 of Pseudomonadota bacterium. GTDB lineage: Bacteria > Pseudomonadota > Alphaproteobacteria > Acetobacterales > Acetobacteraceae > Acidibrevibacterium. The sequence continues at coordinate 925 of JAKAQU010000204.1, forward strand.
CGGCGATCCGGCGCTCCTCGCGAGCTACGATGCCGAGCGGGTGTTCGCGGCGGACGAGAATATTCTCCACTCGACGCGGAGCACCGATTTCATCTCGCCGAAATCAGAGGCCATCCGCGCCTATCGCGATGCAACGCTCCTGCTCGCCGAGCGCTTCGAATTTGCGCGCCCCCTCATCAATTCCGGGCGGCTGTCGCTGCCGGCGGTGTTACGGGAAAGCCCGCTCAACGATCCCGCCGCGGCACGATGGAACGGTGCTCCGCAACCGGGAAGTCCCGCGATCGACGCGCCGGTTCTTCGTCGTGGACAGAAGGATTGGCTTTTACCTCATCTCGGCGGGCGCCATTTCACGCTGCTCGCTTTCGCCGATGTCGCGCCCGAGACACGCGCGCAATTACGCCGGCATGGCATCGAGACGGTCGTGATCGCGGCGCACGAGAGCGGGGAAAGCGATGATACGATGCTCGTCGATCATGAAGGCCTGGTCTATAAGCGTTATGGCGGCAAAGAGGCGATGGCCATTCTCTTCCGCCCCGATCAGCATGTCGCGAGCGTGACGCCGACCATCGATGCCGAGCATGTGCTGCGGGTGCGGCGGCAAATCCTCGCCGGCGGTTTTGGCGGGCGCGCGGAGATGGCGGCATGAGCCTTGATACGGGCATTCATCTCGACGATCCCGATGCCATTTTCGTCGCCCTCGCCGCGGCGCACGCCGATCTGACACCGGAGCAATCGCGCCGCTTCGATGCCGCCCTCGTGCTCCTGCTCGCCAACCAAGTGCGTTCGAGCACCGTGGTTCTGGCGGCGATCGAGGCGGCACGCGAGACCATCGGCGCAAGCGACGTGCCGACCAAACCCAACGAAGAACACCCGGGAGAACAGGGATGAACGCGATCGACCAGCGACAGAAAGCCGATGCACTCTCTTATCTCAGCGGCTTCGGCAACGAGTTTGCGAGCGAAGCTTTGTCTGGCGCCTTGCCGCGCGGGCAGAATTCGCCCCAGCATGTCCCGTTCGGGCTATATGCCGAACAATTTTCGGCAACCGCCTTCACCGTGCCACGCCGTGACGCGCGCCGCACCTGGCTCTACCGCATCCTGCCCTCGGCCCGGCACGGGCGCTTCGAGGCGATGACGCATCCGTATTTCCCTGGGAATCTCGCCGCACCGAACCCCAATCGGATGCGTTGGGATCCCCTTCCCATTCCCGATGCCGCAACCGATTTCCTCGATGGCCTCATCACGATGGGCGCCAATGGCGAGCCGACATCACCGAGCGGCGTCAGCATCCATATCTATGTCGCCAATCGTTCGATGCAGCGTGCGTTTTTCGACGCCGACGGCGAGTTGCTGCTCGTCCCACAGGCCGGGCGGCTTCGCCTCGTGACGGAGTGCGGGCGGCTCGATATTGCGCCCGGGGAAATCGCCATCATCCCGCGCGGCATGAAATTCCGCACCGAACTCCTCGATCCCCATGCGCGTGGCTATGTTTGCGAAAACCATGGCTCACCCTTGCGTCTTCCCGATCTCGGCCCGATCGGAAGCAATGGGCTTGCCAATCCACGCGACTTTCTCGCCCCATCGGCGTGGTTCGAAGAAGATAAGGGGGAGATCGAACTCGTGCAGAAATTCCAGGGCACGCTCTGGAAAACAACGCTCGATCATTCGCCCTTCGATGTCGTCGCCTGGCATGGCAACGCGGTGCCGTGCAAATACGACCTCGCTTCGTTCAATGCGATCGGTACCGTGAGTTTCGACCACCCCGATCCCTCGATTTTCACCGTCCTCACGTCGCCGACCGCGATTCCGGGGATCGCCAATGTAGATTTCGTGATTTTTCCACCGCGCTGGATGGTCGCCGAACACACGTTCCGCCCGCCCTGGTTCCATCGTAACGTGATGAACGAATGCATGGGCCTCGTGCATGGCGAATACGATGCCAAGGCTGGCGGATTCTCGCCCGGCGGGCTTTCGCTCCATGCTTGCATGAGCGCGCATGGGCCAGACGCGCTAAGCACCGAGCGCGCCATCGCCGCCGAACTCGCGCCGCACAAGATCGACAACACGCTCGCCTTCATGTTCGAAACCAGCCTCGTGATCCGCCCGAGCGAGTTTGCCGCCTCCTGCGAGCAATTCCAGAACGATTACGACCAATGCTGGGCCGGTTTGCGTAGCACATTCAAGGGAGCATCGCAGTGATCGATGCAACGCACGACCCTGCCCGACGGAGCTGGGTCACCAGTGCCAACGGACATGATGAATTTCCAATCCAGAATCTGCCCTTTTGCGTGTTCAGCCGGAGCAACGCCACGCCGCGTATCGGCGTTGCCATCGGGGATGAGATCCTCGATCTCGGCGCGCTCGCGAAGGCGGGTGTGATCGATGCCTCGCTCGCCCCGGCATGCTCGGAGACGACCCTGAACGCGCTTTTCGCAACGCCACCGGAGGCGCGGGGGGCACTCCGCCAGACGCTTTCCGCTATTCTCGACGAGACAGCAAAGCAGCATGCCGAGTGGCTGACGAAAGCTGCGGATTGCGTGTTCCATCTGCCGGCGCGAATTGGCGATTATACCGATTTTTTCGCCGGCATCCATCACGCGACCAATACCGGCCGGCAATTCCGCCCCGACAATCCGCTTCTTCCCAATTACAAATACGTCCCCGTCGCCTATCACGGCCGCGCGTCATCGGTGATCGTCTCCGGCCAAGCCGTGCGCCGGCCGAATGGGCAGCGCAAGCCGGCGAGCGAAACCGTGCCGAGCTTCGGTGCGAGCCGCAATCTCGATTATGAACTCGAACTCGGCATCTGGGTCGGGCCCGGCAACGCGCTCGGAACACCGGTGCCGATCGCCGACGCCGCATCTCATATCGCCGGCTTCTCGCTTCTCAACGATTGGTCGGCGCGCGATATCCAGGGATGGGAATATCAGCCGCTCGGCCCGTTTCTCGCGAAAAATTTCGCAACCACGATTTCGCCCTTCGTGGTAACGCCCGAGGCGCTGGCGCCGTTTCGTATCCCTCAGGCGCCGCGGCCTGAGGGCGATCCGGCGCCACTTCCCCATCTTTTCGATGCCGCCGATCAGGCCCTCGGTGCCTTCGCCATCACGCTCGATGTCCTGTTGCTGACGCCGACGATGCGCGCCACGGGTGCCGCGCCAATGCTCCTTGCGCGCTCCAATACAAGCCATCTCTATTGGACGGTTGCGCAAATGCTCGCCCATCACGCAAGCAATGGCTGCAATCTCATGCCGGGCGATCTGTTCGGATCGGGCACGATCTCCGGGCCGACGCCGGAAAGCTACGGCAGTCTGCTCGAAATCACCGCGGGCGGGCGCCAGCCGCTCAGCCTTTCCTCGGGTGAGACGCGGCGCTTTCTCGAAGACGGGGACGAGGTGATCTTCCGCGCCCACGCCGCGCGCGAGGGTTACGTCAGCATCGGTTTTGGCGAATGCCGCGGCGTCATTCTGCCCGCGCCCGCGATCCCTTGATCACTCGGCGAGCAGCCGCCGGAGCGTCGGTTCGATGGCCGCGGCCATGCGCCTCTGGCCCTCGGCATTGGGATGGAGCGGTGCCTCGGGCGGGGTGAGAAGCGGGTCGAGGAAGAGACTCTGATCGAGCGCGCCGTTTTTCATGAACACGTCGCCGATATCGAGAAAAGTGACGAACGACGCCTCGCGGTAGCGCGCGGCGAGCGCCCGATTGACGGCGAGCGTCGTCTCACTGGCCCAGGCCGAGCGCTCACTCGGCAGAATACCGAGCAACAGGATCCGGGTTTCTCGCAAACGCTGGCGCAGCGCCGCGACATCGGCGGCGATGCCGGCGATGGTATCTTCCGCCGACCAGTGCAGCCGGCCGAGATTATTGGCGCCGATCAGCACCACCGCGACTTTCGGTGCGATGCCGCTCGTCTCGCCATGCATCAACCGCCAGAGCAGATTGGCGGTGGTATCGCCCTTAAAGCCGAGATTGATGGCGTGGCGCGCGCCGTAATAATGTTGCCAAATCGGCACGAAATTGCGCCACGGCTCGGGCCCCGCGCGCTCATAATCCTCGGTGATGGAATCGCCATAAAAGACTAGATCGACCGAGGTCTTACGCAATTCCTCGGCTTTTGCCGCGAACCGCGCTCGCCACCATGGAAGATCGAGCCGCGCGATCGGTGTTGCCGCAAGCACGATACGCGGCGAGGCCGGCGATTGCGGCCCCGCACCGAGAAGCGCGAGGGCGGCAAGGGCTGCGAGCCACGCGCGGCGCATCAGCGGATCAGCACGAGGGCGGCGAGCGATGCGCCCCCGAGCGCGATGCAATAATAGGCGAAGGGATTGAGGGCCCAGGTTTCGTTGCGGCGAAAATAGCGCATGAGAAACGCGGTGCTGGCAAAAGCGGTGATGCCAGCGACGATCGCGGCGATGGTCGCGGTCGCGAGAACGCCTGTCGGCATGCCCTGGTGATGCAGCTTCGGCACCTCGAGCACGGTCGCACCCAGGATGATCGGGGTTGCGATGAGGAAGGAGAAATGCGCCGCCCCTTCGTGATCGATGCCACGCAAAAGCGCGCCGACGATGGTGGCGCCGGAGCGCGAAATGCCGGGGATCAGCGCCGTGCACTGCCAGAGCCCGATCGCCAGCGCATCCGCCGCGGTCAATGTGGAGAGCGCGCGATGCCCGCCCCGGCGCAGCCGCTCGCCGAACAGCAGCAGCCCGCCATTGACGATGAGAAAAATCGCCGCGATCAGCGGCGAGCCGAATAGATTGCGGAAAAAATGCTCGAAGGCGAAGCCGAGGATCACCGCCGGGATCGTCGCGATCACGATGAGGGCGAAGACGAGATCGGA
>JAKAQU010000002.1:0-5011 GCA_021819535.1 Pseudomonadota bacterium
TCCGATCTAGCAAGACTTCCGCGACCATCGCCCCGCATATCCTGATCGTCGAGGACAGCGATTTCTTCCGCCAGTTGCTGGTGCCTTCGCTCGCCGCCGCTGGCTATCGCGTCACCGCCGCCGCGAGTGCCGCGCAGGCGCTGAAGCTCCGCGAGGCGGGGGCCAAGGTCGATGCCATCATCTCCGATATCGTCATGCCGGACATGGATGGCCTCGCTTTCGCCCGCCGGATCCGCGAAGGCGGTGCCTGGGCATCGCTCCCGATGATCGCGCTTTCCGGCCGTGTCGATCACGACGATGTCGAAGCCGGGCGCGAGGCCGGGTTCACCGATTACGTCGCCAAATTCCAGCGCGATGCGCTGCTCGAAAGTCTTCGCCAATGCCTGTCTCAGAGCGCGGAGCCGTGAGGGAAAATAAACGATGAGCGCGACCTTGATGGAAAAGCCACACAAAGATGAAAAACGCGATGAGGGCGAAGTGGCCGGTGGCGAGCGGGTATTCGTCACCCTGACGCTCGCCGATCAGCTCTGCGGCATTCCGGTTCTGATGGTGCGCGACGTGTTGAGCGCGCAGAACATCACCCGCATCCCGCTCGCGCCGGCCGAGATCGCCGGCAGCCTCAATCTGCGCGGGCGCATCGTCACCGCGATCGATCTTCGCCGCCGGCTCGGCCTTCCCCCGGTGAGCGGCGGGGCGGCGCGGATGGCGGTGGTGACCGAGCAGAGCGGCGAACTCTATGCTTTCCTCGTCGATCAGGTAAGCGAGGTTCTGAGCCTTTCGGCACGCGATTTCGAGCGCAATCCGCCGACACTGCCGCCGGTTTGGGCCAGTCATAGCCGCGGCATCTATCGGCTTTCCGGCCGGCTGATGGTGGTGCTCGATGTCGCCCGCATCCTGGCGCTCGCGCCCGCGCAGTAAGGCGTGATCGGTTTTCGGGTCTCGTTTGAGAGCGCCGGCCTCATCTCCGTCGGCGATAGCGGTGACGATGGCGCTCTCGCAGTTCGACAAGAAGGAAATCTGGCATGAGCGTCGAAAAAGGCGTGTGCCTCGTGGTCGATGACAGCCGTGTCGTGCGCAAGGTCGCACGCCGCATCCTGGAGACCCAGGGATTTGTCGTCGAGGAGGCCGAAGACGGGCAGAAGGCGCTCGAAGTCTGCCGCCGGCAATTGCCGGGCGCCATTCTGCTCGACTGGAACATGCCGGTGATGAACGGTATCGAGTTCCTGCGCGCGCTGCGCCAGGAATTCGGCCCCGACCGGCCGACGGTGGTGTTCTGCACCACCGAGACCGAAATGAGCTTCATCGAGCAGGCGATCGAGAGCGGCGCTCAGGAATTCATCATGAAGCCGTTCGACGAGGGTATCCTGCTCGGGAAATTCGCCCAAGTGGGTCTGCTGTGATCGCACCGACGACGATGACAGCCGCGCCGCCCTTGGCGAAAACGGGCGCCGAGAACAAAATCCGTGTCGCCATCTGCGATGATTCCCTCGTCATTCGCGGCGCGCTGGCGCGGATGCTGGAGGCGGAGCCGGATTTCACCATCGCCGCCCGCGTCGCTGACGGGGCGCAGGCGGTGGCGACGATCCGGCGCATGAAAGCGACGACACCGATCGATGTCCTGATCCTCGACATCGAAATGCCGGTGCTCGACGGCATGGCGGCGCTGCCGCAACTGCTCGAAGCCGATCCCGGTTTGCGGGTGATCATGGCGTCCACCCTGACCACGCGCGGGGCGGAAATCGCCATGCGCGCGCTCCGCCTGGGTGCCGCCGATTACGTGCCCAAACCGTCGGTCGCGATGATTGCCGATGACAGTTTTCGCCGCGAACTCATCGCCAAGATCCGCGGCCTGGTGCGCTTGCGCCGCATCAGTGCGCAGCCGGCCTCAGCCGCGCCGGCCGCGCCACTCGCGCTCCGTCCGGGGCTTCGCCTGCCGCCGCGTCTACTCGCGATCGGGAGTTCGACCGGCGGGCCGCAAGCGCTTTTTACGCTGATCCCAGCACTCGGCAAAGCGCTCTCGGTGCCGGTGGTGCTGACCCAGCACATGCCGGCGACCTTCACGCCGATCCTCGCCGAACATCTCGGCCGTCTCGGCGGCATGCCCTGCACCGAGGCCCGCGATGGCGAGGCGCTGCATCCGGGCCATATCTATCTCGCGCCCGGGGACCACCATCTGCTGATCCAGCGCGACGGCGCGACGTTTCGGGCCAAGCTCAGCAGTGAGAAGCCGGTCAATTTCTGCCGCCCTGCCGTCGATCCCATGCTCCTGAGCGCGGCCAGCGCCTGCGAGGGAAGGGTTCTCGTCGTGATGCTGACCGGTATGGGCCATGACGGGCGCGACGGCACCAGCGCCGTGGTCGCCGCCGGCGGCGCCGCGATCGCCCAGGACGAGGCATCGAGCGTCGTCTGGGGCATGCCCGGCGCCATCGCCCAGGCCAAGCTCTGCCATGCCGTTCTGCCACTGGCGCGCATCGCGCCCAAGGTTCTGGAGATGATCGGGCGATGACACCTGCGGCCTTCGAGGTCTTCGCGATCTTGCTCAAAACCCGCTCCGGCCTCGTGATCGGGCCGGATAAGCTCTATCTTCTCGAAACACGCCTGGCACCGCTCTTGCGCGAGCAGAAAATCGCCGATCTCGAGGCGCTGGCGCTGAAGCTCAAGGGCATCGGGCATGCGGCACTCGCCGATGCGGTGGTCGAGGCGATGACCACCAACGAGACCTTTTTTTTCCGCGACGACAAGCCCTTTGCTCATTTCCGCAGCCAGGTTCTGCCGCAACTCGCCGCCCAGCGTCCGCCCGGCGCCGGGCTTCGCTTCTGGTCGGCCGCCGCGTCAACCGGGCAGGAAGCCTATTCGCTGGCGATGATCGCCGCCGAGAGCAAGGCCCTGCTCGGCGATCGGCGGGTGGAGATCATCGGCACCGATATCGCGCGCGAGCCTTTGGCGCGGGCGCGGGCCGGGCTCTATACCCAGTTCGAGATCCAGCGCGGCGTGCCGATGCCGCTTCTCGTCAAGTATTTCAAGAAAGAGCAGGATGGCTGGCGGATTGCCGATTCTCTTCGTGCCACGGCCAATTTTCGCGAGTGGAATCTGCTCGCCGATCTTCGCCCGCTCGGCCAGTTCGACATCATCTTCTGCCGCAACGTGCTGATCTATTTCGATCAGCCGACCAAGAGCCGGGTTCTGGAGGCAATCGCCGAGCGGTTGGCGCCGGATGGCGTCCTCTATCTCGGCGGGGCCGAGACCATTCTCGGCCTCACCGATCGTCTCGTCTCTGTCCCCGGCGGGGTCAATGTCTATATGCGCGCCAAGGCCGCGACCTCCACCAGCGCTTCGGGCGCGCCGGCTCTCGGGGCGATCGCGTCCGCGATGAAGGCGATCAACCGGTCGGTCGCCGCGCCGACCGATAGCGTTCCGGTATCCAGTCTGAGATCGGGTGCGGTTGGCGGCTCATAGCTGCCATCGGTGCCGGTGAAGCCGGAAAGCGCGCCGGCACGGGCCTTGGCGTAGAGCCCTTTGGGGTCGCGTGCCTCGCAGGTCGCAACATCGGCGGCGATATGGATTTCATGAAATAACGCGCCGCCGATCCGCCTTGCCTCCGCGCGCATCGCGGCCTGTGGCGAAATGAGGGCCACGATGACGACGAGGCCGGCCTCTGCCATCAAATGCGCGACCTCGGCGGTACGGCGGACATTTTCCTCCCGCTCGCGCGGCGAAAAGCCGAGATCGGCGTTGAGCCCGGTGCGTAGCGTATCGCCATCCAGCACTACGGCGTCGATGCCATCGGCGAATAATCGCTGCTCGACCTGACGGGCGAGGGTCGATTTGCCGGCGCCCGGAAGGCCGGTGAGCCAGAAGACGGCGCCGCGATATCCCTTTGCCGCCGCCCGCGCCTCGTGCGAAACCGCGGCATCGAGCGGGAAGACATTTTCGCGCTTGGCGGCGATGCCGAGGATCGGCGCGCCGCCGACGATATGCTGATGGCCATCGACGAGAACCCCGCGCCCGCCGGCATCGGGCCGGAAAGGATCGAACAGGATCTCCTCGGCGGCGGTGAGCACGATATCGGCAAATCCCTCCGGTGGCACCTCGGTTGCGGCCTCGGCGGAAAGATCGTCGATCCGCACCACGCGTTCGATGGCGCTGACGCGGACCTTGTATTCGGCGGTTGCGAGGCGGAGCTGAAAACTCTCGCCGAGACGAAGCGGCTCCTGGCGCAGCCAGAAGACGCGGGTTGCGAGCTTGCGGGCGCGGAGCGGCGGCTCATTCGGTTGATAAAGCAGATCGCCGCGGGCAACGACCACTTCCGGCGCCAGTTCGAGGGCGACCGACTGGCCGGCGACGGCGCTTTGGCCCGGCGATACCGGCCAGCCGGCGATCGCGGTGATGGTGGCGCGATGACCGGCGGCGCCGATCGCGACGGTATCGCCGACCGCAACCCGCCCAGTTTCGATGCGCCCGACGATGAAGCGCCGTTCCCCCTGGCGATAGACATCCTGGACCGGCAGGCGGAGTGGCCCGGAAGTGATGGGTTGCAGGCGGGGCAGGGCGGAGAGCGCCTCGGTCAGGGTCGGGCCGTCATACCAGGGGAGATGCGCCGAGTGCTGGGCGATATTGTCGCCGTGGCGGGCGGAAATCGGAATGATGGCGCGCGGCGTGATGTCGAGCGGGGCGAGCAGGGCGGTGAGATCGGCGGCGACCGCCTCGATCCGGGCGCGCGCGAAGCCCATGAGATCGGCCTTGTTGAGGACGACGATCACCTCGGGGACGCCGATCAGGCGGAGCAGCATGGCATGGCGCCGGGTTTGCTCGCGCACCCCCTCCATAACGTCGACGACGAGGACGGCAGCACTGGCGCCGGCGGCACCGGTGATCATGTTGCGCAGGAACTGGCGGTGGCCGGGCGCATCGACGATGACGAAGCCACGCCCGCCGAGCCGGAAAGGTAGCCGCGTCGCATCGATGGTGACGCCCTGATCGCGCTCGGCCTGGAGCGAATCGAGCAGAGATC
>JAKAQU010000002.1:5021-25769 GCA_021819535.1 Pseudomonadota bacterium
ACGACCATTCGATGTCGAGCCCGCGCTTTTCGCTGGAGAGTCTCGCGGCATCGAGCTTGCCGGCGAGAAGATTATCGGTGTCGTGCAGCAGCCGGCCGATCAGCGTCGATTTGCCGTGATCGACATGGCCGACGATGACGATCGGCGTCGGCAGCTCGCCGGCGCTCTCCTGCTCGGCGGCGGCTGCGCTCTGGTCCAGGGGGGCGTTCATGCTGTTCTCCGTCTCGCGCGCGCTCAGAGGTAGCCCGCGACGCGCAGCCGCTCGAAGGCGTCTTCGGCCTCATGGTCCATGGCACGGCCGGCGCGCTCGGGCTCGCGCGTCGCGTAAAGCTCGGCGATGATTTCGCCGACATTGCGCGCCTCGCTCGCGACCGGGCTCGTGATGTCCTGGTCGCCGAGCGAGCGATAGCGCTTGCCGTCCTTGGCGAAATAGAGATCGACGACGGGGATGTTCTCGCGCGCGATATAGCGCCAGATATCGACTTCACGCCAGGCGAGCAGGGGATGGACGCGAACATGGGCGCCATCCTCGATCGGGGTTGCGAACTGATCCCAGAATTCCGGCGGCTGATTGCGCACGTCCCAGCGATGGCTCGCGCCGCGCGGGCTGAAGACACGCTCCTTGGCCCGCGTTGCCTGCTCGTCGCGGCGGATGCCGGCGATGACGCCGGCGAAGCGGTGGCGCTCGATGAGGGCGGCGAGGCCGGCGGTTTTGCGCGCCGCCGAGCGCGCCGCCGGTGGCAGGCTGGGATCGATCTCGTCCACCGGCGGACAGCCGCCGATGATCAGATCGAGGCCCCATTCCTTGGCGTAGCGTTCACGGAACGCATACATTTCGGGGAATTTCTTGCCGGTATCGACATGCATCACCGGAAACGGCACCTGGCCGAGGAAGGCCTTGCGCGCCAGCCACACCATGACGTTGGAATCCTTGCCGAGCGACCACAGCATGGCGAGTGGCTTGAGGCGCTGATAGGCCTCACGCAAGATGAAGATGCTCTGGCTTTCGAGATGGTCGAGGTCGGTGAGGTCGGGCGTCATTCGGTTGCTGTCTCTCGCTGGAAGGGCTCATCGGCGGCCACGGCGCCCGCCTCGGCACGTTTATCCGGGGGCATGTATACCGCATTCGGTCTTAATTTGTCCTGACCAGCGTCCGGCGCGGGAATCCTCGTCAGGGCCGGTGGCGCGGGTGCAGGGGGCGCAGCCGATCGAACGAAACCCGCGCATCGCCAGCGGATGGCGGGGCAGCGCCCGGGCGGTGAATTCGGCGGCGAGGCGGGCGGCGTCCCACTCGGCGAGCGGATTGAGCTTGACCTTGCCGTCCACCCTTTCGACCGGCGGGATCGCAGCACGGCTGGCCGCCTGAAAACGCTTGCGGCCGTTGACCCAGGCCTCGAACGGCGCCAGCGCGGCGGCGAGCGGGGCCACCTTGCGCCGCGCGCAGCAGGCATCGGCATCGAAATACCAAAGCTCGCCCGTGGGATCGTCTTGCGCCAGGATCACCGGGTCGGGCCTGATGTCGCGTACGTCCCTGAGCTCGAGATGGCGGGCAAGCGCATCACGGTAGGCAAGGGTTTCCGGAAAATGCTGGCCGGTTTCGAGGAAAAGGACCGGCGTTGCCGGGTCGATCTCGGCGATGAGGGCGAGCAACACGGCCGATTCGGCGCCGAACGAGGAGACGACGGCGATGCGCCCCCGAAACGCGACGGTGATCGCATGACGCAGCAACGCGACGCCCTCCCGCGGCGCATCGCGCAGGGCGGCGAGGGCGAAAGGGTCTTCCGGCGCGGGCGGGGAGAACGGGGACATGACGGCGGCTCGGCGAAGGGGAAGTCGCTTTTAGCGACCTTTATACGGGCATACAAGGTGAAATTTTATAATACCATATATATTTGTATATTAAGTTGATTGACAAATTCCTTGCATCTTGCGCCGCGCCTGGCTCGATTTTCCTCCGTTGACACGAGTTCGCATGATAACTTAGCGTAATATCCATAACACAGGGACGAAACGGGATGGCTAGGTGCGATGTATGGCGCGATCGGCGCGACCGGAAATGAGCCGCGCGACGCCCGATCCGGATCGATCCACCGCTCGCATGCGCCCCGTTCCCGCCGCGCCGCGCCGCGCCGCCAACTGGCTGCGGCCGAGCCAGCAAAATATCGTCTTCGCGCTGTTCGCCGTCCTGTTCGTGATTTTTTCCATCTTTTTGCGCGGATTCTTGACCGCCGACAATATGTTGACGCTGCTCCAGAACGTCGCGGTGCTCGGCATCCTTGGCCTCGGCATGGCGATGGTGGTGATCGGCCGCGGCATAGATATATCGCTCGTCGCCTCGCTCGCGGTGCCGCCCGGGCTGGTTTTGCAGATGGTGCAGAACGGCCATTCCCTGCCTTTCGCGCTGGCCGCCGCCTTTGCTTTGAGCCTCGCCTTCGGGCTCGTGAACGGATGGCTGATCGCCTACGCCGAGGTGCCGTCGCTGTTCGCAACACTGGCGACCGGGCTGTTCCTCGCCGGGCTTGGCCAGGTCGCGCTGTTCAAGCTCGACGTCGTGCAATGGAGCCCAGGGATGAACGCGCTCACCGTGATCGGTCAGGGCAATATTGCCGGCATCCCGGTCTCCGTCATCATGTTTGGTCTCGCGGCCGCGGTCGTCACCCTGTTCCTCCGCGTAACAAGGCTCGGCACCTATCTCTACGCCATCGGTGACAACCCCAACGCCGCCCGCATCACCGGCATACCGACCCGGCCGGTGATCGTTCTGCAATACGTCTTGGCGGCTCTGATCGGTGCGTTCGCCGGCCTCGTCATGGCCGCCTCGGTCAACAGCATGCCGACGCGCATCTATAACTCGACCTTGATCTACGACGTGATCCTGGTCGTCGTCTTGGGTGGCATCGGTCTTTCCGGCGGGCGCGGCGGCGTCGTCAATGTCATCATCGGCACATTGCTGATCGGCACCATGCTGAATGCGATGACCATCATGGACGTATCCTATTCCGGGCAGAACCTGATCAAGGGGCTGGTGCTGCTGGTCGCTATTCTGACGGATTCTTTTCTCAATCCCCGCAATGAGGAAACGGCGCAGCAAGGCGACATCTGACGCCGTGAGAGATTCCGTCGCCGAAGCATAGGGAGGCTGCGATGAACGGGTTGATGCGAAAAACGATGCCGGTCTTGGCCGGGCTCGGTATGCTGGGGCTGATGGCAACAACGCCCGCGCGCGCGCAACAGGGGTTGGAGGAGCCGTTCCAGGCGCAGTTCAATCAGGCGCTTCAGGGCAAAGTCGTCGCCTATGTTCCGGTGGCGATGAATTTCGATCTCACCGAGGGCTGGTACGCCGGCGTGAAACGCGAGCTTGCGCCCTACGGCGTCAAGGTCGAGGTGCGTGATCCGAACTGGAGCACCAATGCCGGCGCGCAGGCCGTAACCACCCTGCTTTCGGAAAAGCCGGCGGTGATGATCATTCACAATCCCGATGTGCAGACCTACGCGAAATTGCTGCAGCGCGCCGAGAAGGAAGGCATCTACGTCATCCAGATCAATATGGGTTCGGCCTATCGCAGCACCGCTTTCGTCGGCGCCAACTGGATGGAGATCGGCGAGCGCGATACCACGGCGGTCGTCGATGCGTGCAAAGGAAAATCCAACAAGATCGCGATCATCCAGGGCGCGCTCTCAGCGGCGGCGAGCGCCTATACGCTGAAGGGTGTCGAAAATGTGCTGGCGAAGCACCCCGAGATCCAGGTCGTCTCCAGCCAGGCGGCCGATTGGGACGCCGCCAAGGCCAAGGCGATCGCCCAGACCGTCTTGAAGCAGCATCCGGATATCTGCGGCATCGTCGGGTTCTGGGACGGCATGGATATCGGCACCGCGGCGGCGGTCAAGGAAGCGGGAATGACCGGGAAAGTGTTCGTCGCGACCTCCGGCGGGGGCGAGACGCGCGGCGCCTGCGATCAGGTGAAATCCGGCGCCTTCGATCTCGATGTCAGCTACGACGTGCCGACCCAGGCGGCCGACATGGCGGCGATGATCAAATGGCTGCTGGCATCGGGCATGAAGGCGGGCGAGACGAAAAGCTCCATCTATACGACGCTCATCCCGATCACCAAGGCCAACGCGGATGCGCCCGGCACCTGCTGGAGCCTCGGCGCCATGCAGAATAAATCGTAAGTGGAGCAAGAGATATCGTTCTTTTTTGAAAAAAAGAACCAAAAAACTTTTCTTGCTTGCGGCACCTTCGGCGCCGCTGTTTTCGAAAAACGGGAGAAAGTCTTTTTGCTTCTTTTTCTTCAGAAAAAGAAGTTTCTTTCTCCCTTTCCTGTCCTCACGAAGCCAATTTGATCCGGCTCTGCGCCGCCGCCACGGGAAACGTCATGAACGAACGACTGCTCAGCCTGCGCTATCGCTGGTGGCCCGATCATGTGGTGGGCGAAATTCTCTCGAAGCGATGGACCGAAACCGCGATCCCGGCCATCGTGCTGGTGATCGTCGCCGCGGCCTTCAGCGCCGCGATCCCGGGTTTTCTCTCCGCCGCCAGCCTCGCCGATACCGCGCGGCAGGCGTGCGAAATCGGCTTTTGCGTCTTCGGCATGTCGCTCGTGATCATCGTTGGCGGCATCGATCTTTCGATCGGCTCGATGTTCGCGCTCACTGATTTCTGCGCGCTCTTCTGCCTCGATGTGCTGAACTGGCCGGTCTCCGCGGTGATCCCGACGACACTGCTCGCCGGCGCATTGCTCGGCGCGGTCAATGGCATCCTCGTCGGCTATTTCCGGCTGCGTGCCTTCATCACCACGCTGATCACGCTGATCGTCTATCGCGCCGCTTATGATCTCGTCATTTTCCGTCACTCGAATCAGATCGCCGCCGCCTTTCCCGATATTCCGAGCTGGAACTTCATCGGCGGCGGAACACTCCTCGGGGTTCCGAGCATCGTTCTGGTCTATGCCGTGGTCGCGATTTTCGGCCACGTCTTCCTGACCCGGCTTCGCCCGGGCTGGCACGTCACCGCCATTGGCGGGTCACGTCGCTCGGCCTTCAACTCCGGCATCCCGGTCCGCCGCACCATCGCCCAATGCTATGTCGCGAGCGGTATCCTGACCGCGACCGGTGCCCTGTTTTTTGCCGCACGCCTCGGCACGGTGGGCGGCGATATCGGCGTCGGGCTGGAGGTGACCGTCCTCACCGCGGCGATCCTCGGCGGCATCAGCCTCGGCGGCGGCAAGGGATCGGTCGCCAAGGCCGTGATCGGCACGCTGATCGTGCTGCTGATCACCAACGGTCTGACCACGCTTTCCGCGCCCGGCGGCCTCAACCGCATGGTGTTGGCCTCGATCCTGCTCATCGCGGCGATGATCGATATTCGCTGGGTGAAGAACCGCACGCGCATCATCAGCAAGGTCTATGTCAGCCCGACCTATCACGCGATGCCGCCGATCCCGGCGACCGACCCCGATAGCGGCTCACCCTTTGCGCAGAATGACCGGCTGCGCAACGTCGCCGAGATCGGGGTCGGCCTCATCGAGGCGCCGGAGGACATCATCCTCGACCATGAGGATAATCTCTACGCGGGATCGCGCCACGGCGACATCATCCGTTTCTTCCCACCGGATTACGAGCGCATGGAGGTCTATGCACATATCGGCGGCCAACCTCTCGGCATGGCGTTCGACCGCGAACGCACGCTTTACGTCTGCGTCGGCGGCATGGGTCTCTACCGGATCACCCGCAACCGCGCCGTCGAGAAGGCGACCGACGAGACCAATCGCAGCCTGCGCTCGGTGAACGACGACAGCCGTCTGCGGCTCGCCGATGATCTCGACATCGCCGATGACGGGCGGGTATTCTTTTCCGAGGCGACGGTGCGCTACGAGATGCACGAATGGCCGGTGGACGGGCTGGAAGCGCGCGGCAATGGGCGCATCATCTGCTATGATCCCAACACTGAGACGACCAAAACCGTTCTCCACGGCCTGAAATTTCCGAACGGCGTCTGCATCGCGAGCGACCGGCAATCGATCCTGTTCGCCGAAACCTGGGGCTGCACCGTCAAGCGCTACTGGTTCGCCGGCGCCAAGGCGGGAAGGGTGGAGACGGTGCTCGACAATCTTCCCGGCTATCCCGACAACATCAATCTCGCCTCCGACGGCAATTACTGGCTGGCGCTGGTCGGCATGCGTTGTCCGGCGCTCGATCTCGCCTGGCGCATGCCAGGGTTCCGCCGCCGCATGGCCAAGCGTTTGCCGGTGGATGAATGGCTGTTCCCCAACATCAATACCGGCTGCGTCGTCAAGTTCGACGAAGAGGGCCGCATCCTCGAATCACTCTGGGATCTCGGCGGTGTCAATCACCCGATGATCACCTCGATGCGCGAACATCGCGGCCATCTCTATCTCGGCGGCATTCTCAACAATCGCATCGGCCGCTATCGATTGGCGGACGCCGATCCGAATTTCGTCCAATATGATGTGCGCTGGGGTGCAGCCCAATGATCGCGAGCCTGCAACGCCTTGCCGATCGCGTGCTCGGCCGCGGCGAGGCGACGGGCACCATCCCGCCCTTCGATGGTCCGTTGAAGCCGAACCAGTTGCTGGAGACGGCGCCAATTGTCTTGTCGCTCGACGATGGCGAGGATCTCGCGACCGATGGCCGGCACGTCTATGTCGCGGCGGGAGAGCGCGTGCTTCGCCTCGACCCGGATCAGCCGAGAGAGATCGCGCGGCCAGGCGGCACGATCACGGCGCTCTCCTGTCTTCCTGGCGGGGCACTCGCGGTTGCGATCGGCGGGAGGGAGGTGCGGATCGTCGGGGGCGCGCATGATGGCAAGCGCTGGACGAGTGTTGCGGGCCATCCGCTGACCTCCGTCAACGCACTCGCGCCCACCGCCGATGGGCGTGGCCTGTTGCTGACCGATGGTTCGCGCGAGCATGATTGCGCGCGCTGGTGCCATGATTTGATGTCCGGCGGCAAGAGCGGGCGCGCGGCACAACTCGACCTCGATGGCGATGGCGCACGGGAGATCGCGCGTGGGCTCTCTTATGCGTTCGGCATCTGTGCGGCTGGTGCGACGGTGGTGGTGAGCGAAAGCTGGGCGCATCGCGTGATCGCGTGTGACGACGGACAGCATGGACAGCCGCTGGTCGAGAGTCTGCCGGTCTATCCCTCACGCATCACCCCGGCGGCGGGCGGCGGGTTTTGGGTCACTGCCTTCACCGCGCGCACGCAACTCGTCGAATTCGTGCTCCGCGAGCCCGCCTATCGCCGGCGCATGATGCGCGAGATCGAGCCGCGCTTTTGGATCGCACCGAAACTCAGCTCTGGCCGCACTTTTCTTGAGCCGATGCAGGGCGCCCATATCAAGACCATGGGCATTCTCAAGCCCTGGGCCCCGCCGCGCTCCTATGGTCTCGTCATACGGCTGGATGCGGACGGATTGGCGGCCTATTCGCTGCATAGTCGCGCGGACGGGACGCATCACGGCGTCGTCGCCGCGGTCGAATGCGAAGGACACCTCTATGTCCTCGCCAAGGGATGCGGCAAGATCCTTCGCCTTTCCGTGGACGCGATCGCGCGGGAGTTTTCTCTATGAGCGGGCCGATTCTCGAATTGCGGCAGGCGACCAAGAAATACGCCGGTGTTGCGGCGATCGAGGAAGTCGATTTCGCCTTGAACCAGGCGGAGATCCATGCCCTGGTCGGCGAAAATGGCGCTGGCAAATCGACGCTGACCAAGGTGATGGCCGGCGTCGTCACCCTCACCTCGGGCCAGATGTTCATCGCCGGCCGCGAGGTCGCGCCACGCACGCCGCTCGAAGCCCGACATCTCGGGATCGCCATGGTATTCCAGGAAAACAGCCTGGTGCCGACGATGACGGTCGCGCAGAATCTCTTCCTCGGCCAGGAGAAATTCTACAACCGGCAGCGCGGAATCTATATTGCTGCACAGCAATTTCTGCAATCTCTCAATTTCGATGTCGTGCCGACGGCATTGGTCGGCATGCTCGGCGCGGCCAAGAAGCAGATGGTGGAGATCGCGCGTGCCGTTTTGCACAACGCCAAGATCATCATCTTCGACGAGCCGACGGCGACGCTGACGCCGGAGGAAAAGAAATATTTCTTCGATCTGGTATTCGAGCTCAAGCGGCGTGGTGTATCGGTGATCTTCATCTCGCACGCGCTGGAAGAGGCCTTACAGATTTCCGATCGCATCACCGTCCTCCGCGACGGCCGGCATGTGGTGACGGATGACACGCGCAATTTCGACCGCGCCCGCATCGTGCAGGCGATGGTCGGGCGGGATTTGTCGCAAACGCTCTACGGCTCCCGCAAACAGACGGCCCGCCGGAGCGGGCGGCGCGTCCTCTCGGTGCAGAATTTGCGCATGGGGCCGATGGTGAAAAACACCTCTCTCTCGATTTTCGCGGGCCAAATCACGGGCGTATTCGGACTGGTCGGCGCCGGGCGCACCGAGACTTTCAAGGTCGTGGCCGGTGTCCTCAAGCGCGACATGTTCCACGGTGGCGAGGTGCTGCTGCACGGGCGGCGGGCTCGCTATCGCGTGCCGGCGCCGGCGATCCGCGATGGCATCGCCTATGTCACCGAGGATCGCAAGGTCGAAGGATTCTTCGAGACGATGTCGATCGCGCGCAATATCTATCTCGGCTGGCTCGCGCGGCTCGGCCGGCGGCGGATGCTGGTGTCGCGACGCGAGACAGAGACGATCGGCGAGGCCTGGATCAAGACCTTGGGCGTGCGCGCGATCGGCAAGGATGTGAAAGTGGTCGAGCTTTCGGGCGGCAACCAGCAAAAAGTGGTGATCGCGAAATCGCTGGTGCAGGAGCCTGATCTCATCATCTTCGATGAACCGACGCGCGGCGTCGATGTCGGCGCCATTGCCGAGATCCATCAACTCATCAATCGCCTCGCCGAAGAGGGCAAGGCGGTCGTGGTCATTTCTTCCTATCTGCCGGAGATCATGGCGCTCTCCGACCGTGTCCTGGTCGCCCGCCAGGGAAAGATCGTCGAGGAATTCTCGGCACTCGAAGCGACCGAGGAAAAAATCATGTATGCGGCGATCCATTGAGGGACGGCGCCCCGGCGCGAAGCGCGCGATGGAGGCGCTCGACCGCATCGCGCGTGATGCGCGCCGTGCCAATGCCCGTGATCGCCACGGCACCGGCGGCAAGCCCCCAATCGAGCGCGTCCTCGGGCGTGGCGCCGCGGGCCAGCGCCAGCACCATCGCGCCGAGAAACGCATCGCCCGCGCCAACCGCGCTATGCAGCGCCGCCGCCGGCGCCGGGCGACGGCGCACGCCGGCTTCGGTGGCGAGAATGGCCCCCTCGGCGCCGAGCGTCACCACCACCATCTGCGCCGCCCCCGCGCGGACGAGGCGGAGCGCTTCGACTTCCTGCGCCGATGGATCGGCGAGCCTGTGCCCGACCAATGATTCGAGTTCGCGCAGGCTTGGCTTCATCAGCGTGATGCCGTGGCCGAGCGCGGCACGAAGCGCGGGGCCGGACGTGTCGAGCACGAAACGCTGGCCGCGCGCCGCCGCCATCCGCGCCGCATCCGCGTAAACCCGCGTCGGCACCCCGCGCGGCAGGCTGCCGCTGGCGACGACATAGGTTTCCGGCGCTGCGGGAAGGGCGGCGAGCGCCGACCGCCATTCCGCCTCGGCGAGTTCCGGCCCCTCGGGCACGAAGCGGTATTCGAGGCCGCTTTTGGCTTCGCGCACCGTGAAGCAAACCCGTGTCCGCCCGGCGATCGGCACGCAATGATGCGGAACACCCGATTCCGCCAGCAATTCGCCGAGAAAATGGCCGGTGACGCCGCCCGCGGCAAAGACCGCCAGCGCCTCGCCGCCGAGCGCTTGCACCACGCGCGCGACATTGACCCCGCCGCCCCCGGGATCGACATGCTCGTCCTGTGTGCGGATTTTATGGGTGGCCTCGAGGGCTGGCGCGGTGGAGACGAAATCCACCGTCGGGTTGAGCGTCCATGTGACGATCAATGGGGTCACGATCAATGGGGTGACGCCCGATGGCGTGACGTTCGGCGGGATGGGCGCTGCCATGGCGGGTTTATGGCACGACCCGCATCTGGTCTTCCACCTCGGCGACCCCGGCCGCCGCCCAGGCGGCATTCTCGGCGATGCGGCGGGCGGCAAGACTGCGCACCGCGCCGGAAAGCGTCACCCTCGCGCCATCGGCGGCAACCGAGATGCGGGAGGCGTCGATTTCGGCGTGGCGGGCGAGGGCGCGGCGAACCGCTTCGGCGATGTCGGGCACGCTGCTTCCGGGGCGGATGATGATCCGATCATCGATCGCAACGACGCCGGCGAGATGCCGCACCCGCGCCTCAACCTGCTCCTTCTGATATTGCCAATCGACCGCCCCCCTCAGCGTGACCACGCCGCGCTCGACCTTGATTTGAATCCGCCCCTCGGGGATCAGCGCATCCCAACGCAGGAGGCTCGCTGCGCGATGGGCGAGTTCCTCGTCGGAATGGCGCGCCGTCTCCGAAAGCCGGACCTCGATTTCCTGCGCGAGCCCGAGCACGCCACGCACATGCCAGACCGCATGCTCGGCGGCTTTTTTCTCGGCGTAACTCGTAACAAAGCCGCCAAGTGTCGCGATGCCATTTTCGACATGAACGGTGATATTCTCCGCATCGACATGCGGCGCCCATTCCAGCTCTTCGCGGACGAGACGTTCGAGGGTGAGATCATCCATGCTCAGGTGCTCCATGAAGTCGTGGCGCGGTGGCTTGGTCTTCCGCTTTGGCGACAATGGCGAGGGTGCGAAGGAGGCTCGCCGGATTGACGCTGATCGAGCCGATACCGAGCCGGGCGAGGAAAGCGGCGATTTCGGGATAATTCGCCGGCGCTTCACCGCAGATTCCAACCTTGCGGTGATTGCGCTGGGCCCCGGTGACGGCAAGGCGCAGCATCTCCAGCATCCCGGGATCGCGCTCGTCGAAATCGAAGGCGACGATGTCGGAATCGCGATCGACGCCAAGCGTGAGCTGGGTCAGATCATTGGAGCCGATCGAAAATCCATCGAACACTTCGGCGAAAGCGTCGATCTGGATGACGTTGTTGGGGATTTCGCACATGACGTAGATTTCGAGCCCGTCTTCGCCGCGTCGCAGGCCATGGCGGGCCATTTCGGCGAGCACCGTCTTCGCCTCCGCAACTCGGCGGCAGAACGGCACCATGACGAGAAGATTGGTGAGACCCATGTCACGGCGCACCCGCAGCAAGGCCGCGCATTCGAGCGCAAATCCCTCGGCATAGGCGGGATGGGCATAGCGCGCGGCGCCACGGAAGCCGAGCATGGGGTTGGCCTCGTGCGGCTCGAAGGCGGCGCCGCCGATGAGAGCCGCGTATTCGTTGGTTTTGAAATCGGACAAACGCACGATCACCGGGCGTGGGTAAAACGCGGCGGCGATGGTGCCGACGCCTTCCGCCAATTCGCGAATGAAGAAGTCGCGCGGCGAGACATCGTTGCGGCTGCGCTCGGCGATCGTCTTCCGCTCTCCGTCGGTGATTTTCTCGGGATGCACGAGCGCCATCGGATGAATCCCGATATGCTCGTTGATGATGAATTCCATGCGCGCGAGGCCAACCCCGGCGCTCGGCATCATCGCTGTCGCGAAAGCGAGATCAGGATTGCCGAGATTGATCATGATCGGCGTTTTCGGCGTCGCCAGCGTCGATACATCGACCCGGGTGACATCGAAGGCGAGCGCGCCGGCATAGACTATGCCTTCCTCGCCGCCGGCGCAGGAGACGGTGACGACATCGCCGGTATGAAGCCCGACCGTTGCGTCTCCGGCCCCGACCACCGCGGGAACGCCGAGTTCGCGCGCGACGATCGCGGCATGACAGGTGCGCCCGCCGTGATCGGTGACGATGGCGCCGGCGGTTTTCATCACCGGCTCCCAATCGGGATTGGTCGAGGCGGCGACGAGAACCTCGCCTGGGCGGAAAACTTCCAGATCCTTAGAGGAAGAAATGACGCGAACGATGCCGTTTGAGATTTTTTCGCCGACCGCGCGCCCGCTTGCGAGCACGTTGCCGGTGGTGCGCAGCGCATAGGTCTCGAGCATGCTCGCGTCTTTACGCGAGGCGACGGTTTCCGGTCGCGCCTGGACGATGAAGAGCGGCCCATCCGCTCCGTCTTTGGCCCATTCGATGTCCATTGGCCGCGGCTTGCCGGCTTCCGCGGAGTAATGCGCCTCGATCTTGAGCGCGGCATCGGCGAGTTCCAGCACGTCCCTATCGGTGAGGCAAAAGCGGAGACGTTTTGCCGCCTCGGTCGCGACATCCCTGGTCGTCGCCCCGGTATGGCCGGGGGCGAGCACCATCGTCAGTTGCTTGCCGCCTAGCCTGCGGCGCAAAATGGCGCGATGGCCGTTCTGATAACTCGGTTTGTGGACATAGAACTCATCGGGATCGACCTTGCCCTGGACGACGTTTTCGCCAAGCCCGTACGAGCCGGTGATGAACACCACGTCACGAAACCCGGATTCGGTGTCGAGCGTGAAAATGACGCCGCTCGCCGCCATGTCCGAGCGCAGCATTTTCATCACGCCGACCGAAAGTGCGACCTTGAAATGATCGAAGCCGTTGTTGACGCGATAGACGATGGCGCGATCGGTGAACAGCGAGGCGAAACAGCGGCGGCAGGCCTCGAACAAATCCTCCGCGCCCTGGATGTTGAGATAGGTGTCGTGCTGGCCGGCAAAGCTCGCCTCGGGCAGATCCTCGGCGGTGGCCGAACTGCGTACGGCGACCGCGACATCCGGGCCATATTCGGCTTCAAGATTGCCATAGGCGGCGGTGATGGCAGCGCGGAGTGCGGTGGTGCCGGTCGCGTCATAGATGATCCGGCGCGCGGCGGCGGCGGCGCGCGACAAGGCGGCGATATCGGTGATGTCGAGGCCGTCCAGAACCTCGTGGAGCCTCGCCGGGGCGCCGGCGGCGGCGAGGGCGGCGCGATAGGCGCTCGCGGTCAGGGCAAATCCGTTCGGCACCCGCACGCCGGCGGCGCCGAGGCGGTTATACATCTCTCCGAGCGAAGCATTCTTGCCGCCCACCTCGCCGACATCGCTCGACCGGAGTTCGGCGAACCAGCGAATGATCGGCGCGGGGATGGACATGGCTTCCTCTTTTCTCTCGCCAGCTATCGGGCGGAAAATAGCCAGTTTTCACAAAAAGATCGTTGATCTGCATCAAGCCCGCGGGACGGCGCGGGGATGGGAAAATCGACCCCGAACCTTCCCCCTCCGGAGGCGCAACATTGTTTACTGATGCCGTCATGCGCCATACTCCGCTGGGCAGAGCGGAGAATCGGGACAGATGGCGGCAGCGAAGGATCAGACGGCGCATCACATCGTCATCATCGGCGGGGGGGCCGGCGGGCTCGAGCTTGCAACCCGGCTCGGCGACAAGCTCGGCAAGCGCGGGCTTGCTCGCATCACGCTGGTCGATAAATCGCGCACCCATCTCTGGAAGCCGCTTTTACACGCGGTCGCCGCCGGCAGCCTCGATCGCGCGACGCATGATCTGAGCTATCTCGCGCAGGCGCATTGGCATCATTTCCATTTTCGCCTTGGCGAAATGATCGGCATCGACCGGGGGCGGCGCGAAATCGCCCTCGGCGCGGTGTTCGACGATGAGGGGCGCGAGGTCACAGCACCGAGCGTGATCACCTACGACACGCTGGTGGTGGCGCTCGGCAGCGTCACCAATGATTTCGGGACGCCAGGGGCAACGCCATTCGCGGTGCCGCTCGAAACGCCGGATCAGGCGGCGCGGTTCAATCGGCGATTGATCAATGCCTTCATCCGTGCCCAGACCCAGCCTGGCCCGATCCGCCCTGGCCAGCTCGGCGTCGTCATCATCGGCGCCGGCGCGACCGGCACCGAACTCGCCGCCGAACTGCACCACACCACCCGTGAGGTCGTCGCCTACGGGCTCGACCGCATCGATGCCAAGCGCGATATCCACCTCACCCTGATCGAGGCCGCGCCGCGCATCCTGCCCGCACTTCCCGAACGCATCGCTGGTGCGACGCAACGTCTCCTCGAAAAACTCGGCGTCGAGGTAAGGGTCGCGGCACGGGTCGTCGAGGTGACGGCGGATGGCGTGCGCCTCGCCGATGGGAGTTTTCTCCCCTCCGAATTGGTGATCTGGTCGGCGGGGGTGAAGGGGCCGGATTTTCTCGCGACCCTCGATGGCCTCGAAGTCAACCGGATCAATCAGCTCGTGGTGACGCAAACCTTGCAGACGACGCGCGATCCGGCGATTTTCGCGCTCGGCGATTGCTGCGCCTGTCCACGCCCCGGCTTCGAGGCGCCGGTGCCGCCGCGTGCCCAGGCGGCCCATCAGCAGGCGACACATCTCTATCACCAATTGCAGCGGCGGCTGCGCGGCGAAGCCCTGCAGCCCTTCGTCTATCGCGATTTCGGCTCTCTGGTTTCGCTCGGCCATTACAGCACGGTCGGCAGCCTGATGGGGGTTCTGGTCGGGCGCAGTTTTTTCATCGAGGGATATTTCGCCCGCATGATGTATCGCTCGCTCTATAAAATGCACCAATACGCGCTGCATGGCAGCGGCACGGTGGTGCTCGAAACCCTCGCCCGGATGCTCGATCGCCGGGCCGATCCGACGGTGAAGCTGCACTGAGCGGCAGAAAGGATGGGCGTATCACCGCTCGCGCCGGTTCTCGATGCGCTGCATGAAGTGCTGCCGCGTACCTGGTCGATCATCATCACGCTCTATGGCGATGCCGTCGTGCCCCGCGGCGGCGCCCTCGATCTTGCCGCCATGCTGCGGATTTTCGCGGCCATGGCGATTGATCCACGCGCGGTGCGGACCGCCGTCTCGCGTCTTGCCGCCGATGGCTGGCTCGTGGGGAGGAAGGTCGGGCGGGTGAGTTTTTATCGCCTCGCCGCCAAGGGGGACGCCGTTTTCGCCGCTGCCGCGACGCGCATCTATCGCGCGGCCCCGCCGGCGTGGGACGGGGTTTTGCGTCTCGCGCTCCCCCCGCCCGAAGCGATGGCGGAAGGCGCACGTTCGGCGCTCACCGAGGCGGGGTTCGGGGCACCTCTGCCGGGGCTTTGGGTTGCGCCGCCCGGCATGGCGCCCGATGCGGTCGCCCGGCTTGCGGGCGCGCTGATTTTGGAGACGATGCCGCCGCGAGAGGCCGGGCGAAGCCTTGCCGCGCGTGCCTGGCCGCTTGCGCGGCTTGCCGCCGGCTATGAGCGGTTCATGGCAGTTTTCCAGCCGCTTGCCGCGGCGATGGAAACGGACGGCCGCCTTGCGGGGGTGGAAGCGCTCGCGGCGCGCATTCTCCTCATCCATCATTATCGGCGGGTCATTTTGCACGACCCCGATCTGCCGCCCGCACTGTTGCCGCCGGATTGGCCGGGGGCGGCGGCACGGAGTCTGTGCCGGCGTCTTTATACCCGTCTGCTGCCAGCGTCAGAGACCTGGCTCGATAATCATGGGCGGACGCCCGAGGGCCCGCTTCCGCCGCCAGCGCTCGACCTGTTCGCTCGGTTCGGAGGTGATGATCGATTTTCTCAATGAAAATCATTCGCAATGTCAATAAAACCCAGACATAAGAAGCATTGAAACCGGAATGTCACTCTATTCCCGCTTGTGCGCGCGATAAAATTGTTGAAAAACCCGCCCGGCCGTCCTTTATGGTTTTGCGTGCCTTGCGGCGTTCGGCGTTCAAAATAGCCTTTCTTTCATCTTCTCGTCCCGGGCAGGGCTGGGTTGCGAGAAAGCTGCGAGGTTTCTCATGCGTGATTTTTCCGATCTCGGCGAACGCGAAATCCTCGCACTCGCCATCAGCAACGAAGAGGAAGACAGCCGCATCTACGCCGATTACGCGGAGGCGCTGCGCGAGCATTTTCCGGCCTCGGCGAAAGTGTTCACGGAAATGGCGCAGGAAGAGAACGAGCACCGCCGGCGCCTGATCGAACTCTATCAAGAGAAATTCGGCGAACATATTCCGCTCATCCGCCGCCAGGACGTGCGCGGCTTCGTGCAGAGAAAACCCGTGTGGCAGATGCGCGAAATCCGGCTCGAGACGGTGCGCAAACAGGCCGAGCTGATGGAAATGGAGACCCAGCGCTTCTATCGCCAGGCCGCGAGCCGCAGCACCGACGCTTCGATCCGCAAGCTGCTCGGCGATCTCGCCGCCGCCGAGGCCGAGCACGAGACCACCGCCGAGCAATTGATGGCGGAAAATCTCACCCGCGATGCCCGCGCCGAGGAGGAGCACACCGCACGGCAGATGTTCGTCCTGCGCTATGTCCAGCCCGGGCTCGCCGGGCTGATGGATGGCTCGGTCTCGACGCTGGCACCGCTCTTCGCCGCCGCCTTCGCCACCGGCCAGTCCTGGAACGCTCTCGTCGTCGGCCTCGCCGCTTCCCTCGGCGCCGGCATCTCGATGGGATTCGCCGAGGCACTTTCCGATAACGGCAGCCTCACCGGGCGCGGCGCGCCGCTTTTGCGCGGCGTGATCTGCGGCGCGATGACGACGCTCGGCGGGCTGGGCCACAGCCTGCCCTATCTCATTCCGCGGTTCTGGACGGCAACCGCGCTCGCCATCGCCGTCGTGGTGGTGGAGCTTGCCGCGATCAGTTGGGTGCGCTGGCGCTACATGGACACGCCCCCCTTCGCCGCCGCCTTCCAGGTTGCGTTCGGCGGCGCCCTGGTATTCGCCGTCGGCATTCTGATCGGCAGCAGTTGATCCTTGATCGTAAAAAGAGGTCATATGAAAAACGAACGCTATGATCCGCTGACGCTCGCGTTGCACTGGCTCACCGTCCTGCTGGTGCTGGTGCTGTGGAGCATCGCCCAGATCTGGGATTGGCTACCGCGCGGCTCGGCGCCGCGGCATGCGACGCAGGCACTCCATGTCTCGCTCGGGATGGTGTTCATCCTGGTGCTGCTCGCCCGTCTCGCCTGGCGGCTTACGGCCGGGCGCCGCCTCGCGCCGCCGCCAGGGCCGCCTCTTGTCGTCTTCGCGGCGCGGGCGGCGCATGGCGCGCTCTATCTTCTGCTCGTCCTGATGGCGGTCAGCGGGCCGCTCAACCGCTCGGCGGGCGGCGATCCGCTCGGCTTCTTCGGCCTCTTCACCCTGCCGCCGCTACTTGCCGAGAACAAGAATCTGGCCGAGACGATCAATGATTTTCACGGCACTGTCGCAACCCTCATCCTCATCCTCGCCGGTCTCCACGCCGCGGCTGCGCTCGCGCATCACTATCTCTGGCGCGATGGCGTGCTCGCCCGCATGGTGCCGGGGCTCAGCCCGCGCGATCCTTGAGTTCGATTTCAAGAAAACCGAGGGGAGTCGCGCCGGCATTGCTGACATCGTGCTCGACGCCGGCCTTGCGGAAATAGGGGCGGCCCGGCTGTAGCGGGGTCTCGATCTGTCCGCTCGCCGAAATCGCCCGCAGCAGTCCATCCGTGAGCGGCACCACCAGATAATCGAAATCGTGGCGATGCGGCCCTGTCACCGCGCCGGGCACCAGGCGCCATTCGGTGACACGGATTTCCTCACGATCGATCAAGACGTTATGATCAGCGATAAGGGGTTCGGTCATCAGGTTTCAGTCTCCTCGTCGACAGCCTTGTTACGAAAAGGCGAGAATGAGCGAAGATCGGC
Organism: Pseudomonadota bacterium; assembly: GCA_021819535.1. Taxonomy (GTDB): domain Bacteria; phylum Pseudomonadota; class Alphaproteobacteria; order Acetobacterales; family Acetobacteraceae; genus Acidibrevibacterium. The sequence goes on from JAKAQU010000002.1 coordinate 22,712, forward strand.
CTCGCGCGCCGTCATCGCGAGACGTTCGGCTTCGAGAAAATCTCCGACGGCGCCGCGGAGACCGGCATGAGCGATCCAATGTGCCGAATAAGTGGGCGTCGGCAAATAGCCGCGCGCGAGTTTATGCTCTCCCTGCGCGCCGGCTTCGATGCGCGCAAGCCCCCGCGCAATGGCGTAGTCGATGGCACGATAATAGCAAAGTTCGAAATGGAGAAACGGATAATCGCCATCGGCGGCCCAGTTGCGGCCGAACAGCGTATCGCGCCCGCGCAGATTGAGCGCGCCGGCAACCATCCGCCCGCCTTTTTCGGCGATCATCAGCACGACCCGGTCGTCGAGGCGTGCCGAAAGCGCGCCGAAAAAGCGCCGCGTGAGGTAGGCGCCACCCCATTTCCGGGCAACGGTCGCAAGGTAGAAGCGATAAAACGCATCCCAGTGCCGTTCCTTGATGTCAGCACCTTCCAGGGTCTCGATCGTCAATCCGTGCTGCAAAACCTCCCGCCGTTCGCGGCGTATGGTTTTGCGCTTGCGTGACGAGAGGGAGGCGAGAAAATCCTCGAAATCGCGATAGCCGGCGTTATGCCAGTGAAATTGCAGCCCCTGGCGCCGCAGCCAGCCCGCCTCGCCGAGCGCATGCCATTCCGCCTCGCGGCAAAACGTGACGTGGACGGAGGAAAGATCGAGTGCTGTGCAAATTTCGCTGAGCGCGTGCCCGACCATCGCCACCGTCACCCCTGAGCCGGGTCGGATCAGAAGCCGCGGCCCTGGCACCGGGCTGAATGGAACCGCGATCTGCAATTTCGGGTAATAGCGTCCGCCGGCGCGCTCGAACGCCTCGGCCCAACCGTGGTCGAACACGTATTCGCCATAGCTGTGCGATTTGACATAAGCCGGAGCGATCGCGACCAACTGCCCGGCGCCGTCATGCAATGCCGCGTGGCGCGGCAGCCAGCCGGTGCGTGGCCCGACCGCTCCGCTCTCTTCGAGTGCTTCGAGAAAAGCGTGGCCGATAAAAGGATTTTCCTCGGGCTGGGCGCAGCCATCCCACGTCGCCGCATCGATGTCGGCGATGCTTCGGTGCAGCGAGAGCGTGAACGGGGCGGCGTCGTCGGGCATGGCGAAGATGTAGCGATGCGGCGGAGGATGAAAAGATCAGCCGATTTCAAACATCCCTTCCACCTCGACCGCGAAATCGAGCGGCAATGAGGGCACGCCGACCGTGGTGCGGGCATGCCGGCCGCGCTCGCCGAACAATGCGACCGCGAGATCGGAAGCGCCGTTCATCACCCGCGCATGATCGGTGAAATCGGCGGTCGCGGCGATGAAGCCGCCGAGCCGCATGATGCGGCGGAGGCGCCCGAACTCCCCATCGAGGGCCGCGCCAAGCTGCGCGAGAAGATTGACGAAACAGAGCTGTGCCGCGCGGATACCGGCCTCCAGCGCCACCTCGGCCCCGAGCTTGCCCAGAATACGCTCCTCACCGAGGATCGGCCCCTGGCCCGATATCACGATGACATTACCCGCGGAGACGAAAGGGACGTAATTGGCAACCGGCGCCGCCGGCTTCGGCAGGTGAAATCCGAGCCCGGCCAGGCGCCGCTCCAGTGCTGCGGCCGTCATCTCATCGGTCATGGTCGTATTCTCCAAGAAAGGCGCGATACCGCGCGGTGCGCGGCGTTCAGTTTCCTCCCCCGGCGCGCGCGCCGCAAGCGCCGCAAACTGTTACTCTTCCTCACGCGGGAAAGCGGGCTATTCTTGCGCCATGCCGGCGTCTCATTCGTATCGAGGAGAAAATACATGATCGCCAGTTTGTCAGCACGTCTTGCCCCTGCGCGCCTCGCCCTGCTGGCGCTTCTCGCCGCAACCGCGCTCAGCCCGGCTTTCGCCCAAACGGCGACATCAGAGACGGCGACATCAGAGACGGGGACACCGGGCGAGGCGGATTTCCGCAATGCCGGCAGTGACGCGGGTAATTGGATTCTACCGGCCAAGAATTATGCCAACAACCCCTGGACGCCGGACACCGAAATCGGCCGCGGCAATGTCGGAAAACTCCGCCTCGCCTGGCGCCATGAGGAGAAAGACGGCCCGATCATGGCAATGCCCCTGGTCTGGCACGAAACCATGTTTCTTTCGACCGCGGGCGGCACGGTGATCGCGCTCGATGCTGCCAACGGCAAGCCGAAATGGCGCGCCCCGCTCGCGGAAGCCGGCGCCGAGCGGCTCGCGCTATTCGATGGCAATGTCTATCTCGCCACCGAAAAAGGGGCGCTGATCGCGCTCGACCCCGAAACCGGGCATAAGAAATGGGAAGCCGCGGCGGCAACCGAGGCAGGGTTCAGAACTGCGCCCGTTCCTTATCACAACCCGGCGAGCGGCCTCGATATGCTGCTGATCGGAACCGGCGCGACATCTGCGGGAGAAAGCGGCGCCATCGCCGCCTTCGCGGCACGCGATGGGAAGCCGCTTTGGCTCTGGCGGGCCATTCCGGGGCCGGGTGCCGCGGGGCATGAGAGCTGGGGTGGCTCGTCGTCGCGCCAAGGGGCGGTTGCGCCGGTCGGCATCGCCCTCTCACCCGGGACGCATACCGTTTTCGTCACCTTCGGCAGCCCCGCCCCCGTCTATGACGGCGACGCCCGCCCCGGCAACAATCTTTACAGCGACTCGCTGGTGGCACTCGATCTCGCGACGCCCGAGCCCAAGCTTCGCGGCTATCACCAGTTCATCGCCCATGATGTCTGGGATTGGGGGCCGGCCACGGCGCCGCTGCTATTCTTCGGCCAGATCGGCGATAAAGAGCGCAACCTCATTGCGGTTGGCGACAAGGGCGGCAATCTCTGGATACTCGACGGCGATAGCGGCGCTCTCCTCGACCATGCCGCTCTGAGCTTCGTGAAAAACGGCGCAACCCACGCGCCCGGCGGCGGCGCCGTGATTTGCCCAGCGATCGACGGTGGCATTCAAAGCTTTGGCGCCGCCTTCAATGCCGCCAACGACACGCTTTTCCTCGCCAGCGCCGATCAGTGCGCCGCCGTCTCTTCGGGGAAAGCGGGAGGCG
>JAKAQU010000205.1 GCA_021819535.1 Pseudomonadota bacterium
GATCTCTGCCAGGGGCTGCTTCCCGCGATCTCGCGGCGCGGGCACGCCTGTTGCCGGAGTTCCTGGAAGAAACGCGGCCTCGGCTCTCCCTTTCGGCGATGGCGAGAACGGCGCATGTCCATGGCCACTGCCACCAAAAGGCGCACGGGGCCTGGCCCGCGACGCTTGCCATGCTCTCGCGCATTCCCGAACTCACGGTGGCACCGATCGCCTCGTCGTGCTGCGGCATGGCGGGAAGTTTCGGCTATCAGGCGGAAACCGGGGATATTTCCCGTGCCATGGCGGAGGCGTCATTGCTGCCGGCCATACGCAAGGCGGCGGAAGGCGATGTCATCGTCGCCGATGGCACCTCATGTCGCCATCAGATCGGCGATCTCGCTGGCCGCCGCGCGGTCCATTCGGTGCGGCTGCTGGCGGAAGCGCTCGGCCCAGGGCAATGAGAGGGGCAATGAGAGGGGCAATGAAGGGATGCCTCGGCGCGTCACCCAGCCCCGAGGGGCATCGACAGAGAAAGCCTGCGCGTCCGCGCCGAGGCGATGAAATGCGTCGCCTCGCGATCTTCAGCGCGCGCGATGCGTGCAAGGGCCGCCGCCAGATGCTCGCGCGTCGGCCGTGACGCGGCGGTCAATGGCAGACGCAGCTCAGGCTCGCATAGCCGCAGCATGGCGAGTGCCGCTTTGAGCGGAATAGGATTGCTCTCCAGAAACAGCGCCTGATGCAATTCGGCCAACAGATCGCGCAATTCCGCGAAACGGGCGAGATGATCATCTTCCCAGGCGCGATGCATCGCAGCACACAGGGCCGGCGCGATATTGGCTGTCACCGAGATGCAGCCGGCGCCGCCCATCGCGCGATAGGCCGCTGCCGTCGCGTCATCGCCGGTCATCTGCAAAAGCCCGTCGCCGCAGAGGGCGCGGAGACGCGGCGGGCGGGCAAGATCGGCGGTGGCATCCTTGATGGCCACGATCAGTGATCTTTCGAAGAGGCGCGCAACCGTCTCGTCCGCGATCGCAATGCCGGTACGGCCGGGCACGTCATACAGCATGACCGGGAGGTTGGTTGCGTGCGCGACCGCGCGGAGATGGGCGAAAATCCCCTCCTGCGTCGGCTTGACATAGGGGGGTGGCGCGCAGAGCAGGGCATCGGCGCCGGCGGACGCGGCGAGGCGCGCGCATTCGATGGCTCCTTCGGTCGCTCCGCCCCCGCAGCCGGCGATCACCGGAAGCCGCCCGCCACTTACTTCGACCACCACGCGAACCACCTCGAAATATTCGGGCATCGATAGCGAGGACGCTTCTCCCGTGCTACCGCAAGCGAGAAGAGCCGCCGTGCCGCAAATGATCTGACGCTCGCAGAGCGCCGCGAGGGAACCGATATCGACGGCGTGGTCGCGAAATGGCGTTGCCAGGGCAACGACGGAGCCGGCCAGCGCAGCGAAATTCTTCATGAGGCTTCTCCCCCAAGCCCGCTCTTGCCGGACATCGCTATCGCGTCATCGATAATGCGAGCGAGTAGCCGGTCGCGAGCAACACGCAGGCCGCGGCGTGATCCCAGATGCCGAGATGAGTTCGCGAAATCGGTTGGCGCGAGATCATGCCGAGCAGAAAAAGAATGAAGGCGAGGAGAGCGAACATCTGCCGCATTTGCAGTAAAAAAAGCACTGGCGGATGGCGATCGACCAGCAAAGCCGGCAGCCCGACCAGCGTGAGAAACGCCACTTGCCGCGCCAGCGCCCGCAGATGCCAGCGCGATTGCGCGTCAAGAGGGCGCATCGTGCTGCTCATCGCGCCGGCTGAACCGGATGCGGCGCGTCGTCGTCCGCCTCCGGCGGCTTCGTCGGGAGCGGGAAGACGTGCCGGCTTACCTCCATTCTCGGCAGAATAGGCCGAACGGCGCCGACGATCCGGCCACCGAGCCAGACCGCACCCCAGGCCCCGAACAGCAACAGCAACGCTGCTGCCCAGGGCGGGATCGCCATCGGCGAACGCGGTGGACGCGGCGCGGGATGGGACACGGGCATGGCATGCGCTTCAACTATGGGCAAACGCGAAGGGGCGCCGGGCGAACACGGTTGCGCTGCGCTCTGTCTCGCGTCCCGAAATGGCAGCGAAACCCTGGCGCCGGAGAAGCGCCTCTATCTCGCGCCGACGGCCGCTCGGAGCCCGAACCAGGATCTGCCCGCCAGCGGAAAGGGCGCGCCACGCCATCGCGATCGAGGCCGCGGCCTCGTCGGGCGACGCGGGATCGGGGAGAACGACGACCTCCGCCGTGTCCGGTGGTGGAGCGACCCGAGCGTAGGGGCGCAATTCGACGGCACCGGCGCAGCCACGCCGGATCAGGCCGCACAAGGTTTCCAGCGTGCGATGGCCAATGACCAAGGCATGGGCGGCGGGGGGAGGTTCCCAATTTTCGAGCGAAATATCCTCGGCTTGAGCAATCGGCACCACGGCCGGAGCAGCGAGCGATGGCGGCATGGCCTTAGTCCTTCCTGTCCGTGGACAAGGACATAGTCGCCAGCCGCGTCAAAATTCGATATCGATTTGCCGCCCGCCGTATCAGAGCCGCATAAAAATCACGCCAACACGCCCGCGCCGATCACCACCACCCGCCGCCGGGTTTTCAAAGAATGTCGCAGGCCTCGCCGAAATCGAACCTCGGCGCGCGCGGAAACAGCGCGCTCGCGTCACCATGGCCGAGATTGACCAGAAAATTGCTCCGCCAGCCGCGCCCGGCGAGAAATGCCTGATCGACTTTTTCGCGGTCGAACCCCGACATCGGCCCGCAATCGAGGCCGAGGGCCCGCGCCGCGATGATCAGATAGGCGCCTTGCAGCGTCGCGTTGCGAAACGCCGTCTCCTCGGCAAAGGCGGGGTTGCCGGCGAACCACGAGCGCGCGTCGGCATGCGGGAACAGCCGCGGCAGATGCTCGTAAAATTGCGGATCATGGGCGACGATCACGGTCACCGGCGCGGCCATCGTCTTCTCGACATTGCCCGGTGACAGCGCCGGCTTCAGCCGCTCCTTCGCCGCCTCGCCACGCAAAAAAAGAAACCGCGCCGGCGAGCAATTGGCCGAGGTCGGCCCCATGCGCAACAACCCGTAAAGCTCGTGCAGCGTCTCGTCCGAGACCGGCTGATCGGTCCATTTGAAATGGGTGCGGGCCTCGGTGAACAAGACCGCCAAGGCGCTCGGATCAAGGCTCATGCGTGCAATCCCTCATGAAAGGAAAATAAGACATCTTCTTTTTCTGAAGAAAAAGAAGCAAAAAGACTTTTGTTCCGTTCCCTCGGAATGGCGCATTTCCTCGGAGCGGGAATAAAAGTTTTTTGGTTCTTTTTTTCAAAAAAGAACAAACCCTACTTTAGACCTCGACCTGCTCGACCGCGACGACTTCTGGGATATAGTGGCGGAGCATGTTTTCGACGCCGTGTTTGAGGGTCGCGCGTGAGGACGGGCAACCGCTGCACGCACCCTGCATGTGCAGCCGCACGACCCCGTCGCGATAGCCGCGAAAGACGATATCGCCGCCGTCTCCGGCCACCGCCGGGCGCACGCGGGTATCGAGGAGTTCCTTGATCTGCGAGACGATTTCGGCATCCTCCGGAGCGACATCCTCGTCCGCCGCGTCCTCCTCGCCGGCGATCACCGCGTGCCCGGCGACGAAATGCTCGACGATGGCGCCGAGAATCTGCGGCTTCAGCGCCTGCCAGGCCACCGCCTCGTCCTTGGTCACGGTGATGAAGTCATGGCCGAGAAAAACCCGGGCGACACCGGGAAGGTCGAACAGCGCGGTTGCGAGAGGGCTCCGCCCGGCGGCCTCGGGAGAGGCGAAATCCGCCGTGCCCTGCGCCATCACCACCCGCCCGGGGAGGAATTTCAGTGTCGCCGGGTTCGGCGTGCCTTCGGTTTCGATGAACATGTCCTGATCGCTTCCGCCTGTTGCCAAAAGGAGACCAACCTTGTCCGGTTGGATGGGCAGTAGATCGGTCAGGGCAACGCAAAAGGCAAGACCCCGCTCAGTCGGAAAGCTCGGCCTCTTCCTCGCCGGCGGTCGCGAGCATGGTGTTGGCGACCATCCCCGATTGCGCGCGCACTTTCTGCTCGATCGCCGCGGCGATTTCGGCGTGATCGCGCAGGAACTGCTTGGCGTTCTCGCGCCCCTGGCCGATGCGCTGGCTGTCATAGCTGAACCAGGCGCCGGATTTCTCCACCACGTTGGCCTTGACGCCGAGATCGATCAATTCGCCGACCTTGCTGATGCCCTCGCCATACATGATGTCGAACTCGACCTGGCGGAACGGCGGGGCGAGCTTGTTTTTCACGACCTTCACCCGCGTCTGGTTGCCGACCACCGTCTCGCGATCCTTGATCTGGCCGATGCGGCGGATTTCCATGCGGATGGAGGCGTAGAATTTCAGCGCGTTGCCGCCGGTCGTGGTTTCCGGGTTGCCGAACATGACGCCGATCTTGAGGCGGATCTGGTTGAGGAAGATCAGCATCGTCTTGCCGCGCGACACACTGCCGGTGAGCTTGCGCAGGGCCTGGCTCATCAGCCGCGCATGGAGACCGACATGCGAATCGCCCATTTCGCCCTCGAGTTCGGCGCGCGGCACGAGGGCGGCGACACTGTCGATGGCGATGATATCGACCGCCCCCGAGCGCACCAGGGTATCGGCGATTTCCAGCGCCTGCTCGCCGGTATCGGGCTGGCTGATCAGGAGATTATCGACATCGACGCCGAGCTTGCGGGCATAGGTGGGGTCGAGCGCGTGCTCGGCATCGATGAAGGCGCAGGTGCCGCCGCGCTTCTGCGCCTCGGCGATGACGTGGAGCGCGAGCGTCGTCTTGCCCGAGCTTTCCGGCCCGTAAATCTCGACGATGCGCCCGCGCGGCAGCCCGCCGATGCCGAGCGCGAGATCGAGCCCGAGCGAGCCGGACGGGATCACTTCGGTCTGTTCCTCGGTGCCGCGCGCGCCGAGGCGCATCACCGAACCCTTGCCAAAGGCCCGTTCGATCTGCGTCAGCGCCGCGTCCAGCGCCTTGTTCTTATCCATGTCCCGGGCTGCTCCTTGGTGAGAAATACCGCTTAAATCTTTCAACCGGCGCGATTTTTAACCCGCCTCTATGCCGCTGGCAAGGTGAGGGGAGCGAAGGCGGCGGGCGTCATCAGCTTGTTCTCCTGCTTGATGAGATAGCCCATTTCGGCCGATTTTTCGAGAAACGTGATCCACTCCGGATCGGCCTGCATCGCCGCCCGCTTGCGCGCGCGGTCGGCGGCATCGGCATAGACCCAGATATGAACATAGGTGTTCAGCTCGCCGGTCTCGGTTACCATCCAGGCCAGCGGCTTGCCGAGATGGCGCTGCTGTGCCGCGAGCCCGTATTTTTCGTACAATGCGATCTGCTTCGCAAGCGTGCCAGGGCGGACGGTGTAGGTGCGATGATCGACGAGCATGGCGCATTCCTCCGTAAATGGTGTATCGATCGATGGGTGGGCCAACGCTTCTAGCGCGGCGCCCACGCCAAGGGCAGGGGGCGCGCCGGAGATATCGGCGATAATCGCGCGGCCCGCCGATGACAGGAGAGACGATGATGCCGCCACGGCCGGTGATGCTGGTCATTCTCGACGGATGGGGCTGGCGTGAGGAGGCTGCCGACAACGCCGTCCGCCTCGGGCGGACGCCGAATTTCGACCACCTCTGGGCCGGCTTCCCCCACGCGCTGCTCC
>JAKAQU010000206.1 GCA_021819535.1 Pseudomonadota bacterium
GGCGGAGCGCCCGGGCGATCGCCACCATCTCCTCGGTCGCCGCCATTTCCATGTTGAGGGGGGCGGCGATCTCGGCGCGAAGCCGCTTCATGTCGGCATCACGCATATGCCGCCGATCCTCGCGCAAATGCGCGGTGATGCCATCCGCCCCGGCGGCGAGGGCGGCCTTGGCGAGCGCCACCGGGTCGGGATGGGCGCCGCCGCGGGCGTTCCTCACCGTCGCCACATGGTCGATATTCACCCCGAGCCGAACCCGCATCATGGCATCCTCGCGCGATTGTCGTTGAGGCTGGCGGCAAGACGAAGGGCCGCGATCAGGCTCGCGGGATCGGCGCGGCCGAGCCCGGCAATATCGAACGCCGTGCCATGATCGGGCGAGGTGCGCAGGATCGGCAAGCCGAGCGTGACATTCACCCCCCCGTCCATATCCAGTGTTTTCAAGGGTATCAGCGCCTGATCGTGATACATGCAGAGTGCCGCATCATAGCCCCCCCGCGCGCGCGCCGTGAACATGGTATCGGGGGGAAGCGGGCCGAAAGCGTCAACCCCCTCGGCGCGGAGAGCCGCGATCGCCGGCGCGATCAGCGTTTTCTCCTCATCCCCCATCGCCCCCCCCTCCCCGGCATGCGGGTTGAGGCCGGCAACCGCAAGCCGTGGGCGGGGGATGGCGAAATCGCGCGCAAGTGCTGCCGCGGTGATGCGCCCGGCGGTGACGATCATCTCCGTCGTCAGGGCAGCGACGGCGGCGCGGAGCGCGAGATGGACGGTGACCGGAACGACACGGAGCATGGGTGACGCGAGCATCATGACCGGCGTCGCGGCACCGGTGAGGGCGGCGAGGAACTCGGTATGGCCGGGATGGGCGAAGCCTGCGGCATAGAGCACGGCCTTGCTGATCGGGTTGGTGACCACGGCCCCAGCCCGCCCGGCGAGGGTCAGCGCCACCGCCCGTTCGATCGCCGCGATCACCACTCCGGCATTGGCGGGATCGGGATGCCCCGGCCGGACGGGGGCGGCGAGCGAAACCGGCAACACCGGCAGCGCATCGGCAAAAACCGCTGACGCTTCCTCGGGTGCTGCGATCATCCGGATCGGCACCACGCCACCGGCAAACAACGCCGGATCGGCGAGCAGAAAAAACGCCGGGCCCTCGGCCTGGAGCGCCCGCCAGGCGGCGCCGGTAATCTCCGGCCCAATCCCCGCCGGATCGCCCATGGTGAGAGCGAGGGGCAAAGCGTGTTCTTTTTTGAAAAAAAGAACCAAAAAACTTCTATCCGTTGGGCAGTGCCGTAGGCACTGCCCGCTCCGGGGAAAATCGCAGCGCAAAGAAAACGGAAAAAATCTTCATTTTCTTCAGAAAAAGAAGAGCTTCCTTCCCGCTCACATATGCAGCGCCCGTCCGCCGACCGCCAGCGCCGCCTCCTTGACCGCTTCGCTCAGACTCGGATGGGCGTGGGAGATGCGGGCAACGTCCTCAGCGCTGGCACCGAATTCGATGGCGGTAACGAGTTCGGCGATCAGCGCGCCGGCATCGGGGCCGATGATATGGGCGCCGAGCAGCCGGTCGGTCGTCTCATCGGCGAGGAGCTTCACGAACCCCTCGGTCTCGCCCATGGCGCGGGCGCGGCCATTGGCGGTGAAGGGGAATTTGCCGACGCGATAGGCGGTGCCGGCCTCGCGCAGAGCCTCTTCCGTGGCCCCGACCGAGGCCGCCTCCGGCCAGGTGTAGACGACGCCGGGAATGGCGCCGTAATTCACATGCCCCGCCTGCCCGGCGAGGATTTCGGCGAGGGCGACCCCTTCTTCCTCGGCCTTGTGGGCAAGCATCGGCCCGGCGATGACATCACCGATCGCGTAAATCCCGGGAACCGATGTCGCATAATGGGCATCGGTCTTGATCCGCCCGCGCTCATCGAGGGCGACACCGACCTCAGCCAGCCCCAGACCCTCGGTATAGGGGCGGCGGCCGATGGCGAGCAGCACGACATCGGCGGTGATCTGCTCACTCTCGCCGCCCTTGGCGGGCTCAAGGCTGAGTGTCACCCCTTTTTTGTCGGCGCGCGCGGCGGTGACCTTGGTCTGGAGACGGAACGTCATCCCTTGTTTCGCGAGAATGCGCTCGAACGCCTTGGAAATCTCGCCATCCATGGTCGGGACGACCCGGTCGAGGAATTCGACCACCGTCACCTCGGCACCAAGCCGCCGCCAGACGCTGCCGAGTTCGAGCCCGATATAGCCGCCACCGATGACGACGAGGTGTTTCGGAACTTCGGTCAGCGCAAGCCCGCCGGTCGAAGTCACGATGCGCGTCTCATCGACCTCGACGCCGGGAAGCGGCATGCTTTCGCTTCCCGTTGCGATGACGATGTGCTTTGCCGCGAATTCCTTGCCGTCGACAGCGACGATGCCGGCGCGCAGGATCCGCGCCGCGCCCTTGAGCCAGGTGATTTTGTTTTTTTTGAAGAGAAATTCGACGCCCTTGACATTGGCGCCGACCACTTCGTCTTTCCGCGCCTGCATCCGCGCGAGATCGAGCGCGACCCCCTTCACCACAACGCCGTGATCGGCGAGCGCGGTTTCAGCGGCGTGAAAATTCTCCGATGATTGCAGCAGCGCCTTCGAGGGGATGCAGCCGATATTAAGGCAGGTGCCGCCCAATGTCGCGCGTTTTTCGACACAGGCGACTTTCATCCCGAGCTGTGCTGCGCGCAGTGCCGCGACATAGCCCCCGGGGCCGGCGCCGATGACGATGACGTCGAAACTATCGCTCATGATCTCAAAGATCCAAAAGCAGACGACGCGGATCTTCAACCCCTTCCTTGATCCGCACCAGGAACGAGACCGCCTCCTTGCCATCGACGATGCGATGGTCATAGGACACGGCGAGATACATCATCGGGCGGATTTCCACCTTACCGGCGATGGCGACCGGCCGCTCCTGGATCTTGTGCATGCCGAGGATCGCCGATTGCGGCGGATTGAGGATGGGTGTCGACATCAGCGAGCCATAGACGCCGCCATTGGTGATACTGAAGCTGCCGCCGGTGAGTTCTTCGAGCTTGAGCGTGCCGGCGCGGGCACGCTTACCAAAATCGGCAATCGTTTTCTCGATCTCGGCGAAGCCCATCCGGTCGGCATGGCGGATCACAGGCACGACCAGACCGTTCGGCCCGCCGACCGCGATGCCCATATGCACGTAGTTCTTATAGATGATGTCGTCACCGTCGATTTCGGCGTTGACGGCGGGAAATTCCTTCAATGCGGCGATGGTCGCGCGAACGAAGAACGACATGAAGCCGAGCCGGGCGCCGGCGTGTTTCTTCTCGAAGGCGTCGCGATATTCTTGGCGCAGCGCCATCGCCGCCGAGAGATCCACCTCGTTGAAGGTGGTGAGCATCGCGGCGTTGTTCTGCGCTTCCTTGAGGCGGCTTGCGATGGTGCGGCGGAGCCGGGTCATGCGGACGCGCTCCTCGCCTTCCTCGAGCGCGCGCGGCGCCTTTGCCGCCGGTTGCGGCGCGCCCGCGCTCTCACTCGGGCCGGCCTTGAGGAAAGCAAGCACATCGCCCTTGGTGATGCGCCCATCCTTGCCGCTGCCGGCGCCGAGCTGTTCGGCGGCAAGTTTGTTTTCGGCCATCAGCTTGGCCGCCGCCGGCAGCGCCGCGGGCGCCGATGGAGGGGGTGCGGCCGGGCGCGCGACCGGGCCGGAGGGGCGGGGCGGCGGGTTGACACCACCGCTCGGGTTGGCGGCCGGGCGCTCCGTCGGCTTTGCCGCGCCATCGCCCTCAATGAGGTTCGCGAGCGTCGCGCCGACCTCGACTTCCCCGCCTTCCGCGACCGCGATCTCGGCGAGAACGCCGGCCGCCGGTGCGTTGACTTCGACCGTGACCTTGTCGGTTTCCAACTCCGCCACTGGCTCATCCGCCGCCACCGGCTCGCCCTCTCTCTTCAGCCAGCGCGCGAGTGTCGCGGTGGTGATGCTTTCGCCAAGCTGCGGCACCTTGATTTCCGTCGGCATCGCCGTTCCTTGTACTGCTCAGTTTTTTGCTGACTAACCGCTCGCCAAAGCCTTATCGACCAGCGCCGCTTGTTGCGCCGCATGGACTTTGGCCAGCCCGGTCGCCGGGCTCGCCGCCTCCTCGCGCCCGACATAGCGCGGCCGCTTCGCCTTGACCTTGATTTCGTCGAGCACGCATTCGATGCGCCGATCGACGAAACACCAAGCGCCCATGTTCATCGGCTCTTCCTGGCACCAGACGATTTCGGCATTGCGGTAAGGGGCGAGAAGTTTCGGCAGAGTGAGTTTCGGGAATGGATAAAGCTGTTCGAGGCGAAGAATGGCGACATCCTCGATCCCGCGTTCCCGGCGGGCAGCGAGCAGATCATAATAGACCTTGCCGCTGCAGAGCACGACACGGCGCACCTTGTCGGGCTTGGCGATCGCATCCACCTCGCCGATGACGGTCTGGAAAACGCTGCCCTCGCTCATTTCCGCGAGCGTCGATACCGCAAGCTTGTGACGAAGCAGCGATTTCGGCGTCATGAGCACCAACGGCTTGCGGAAATTGCGTTTGAGCTGGCGCCGCAGGGCGTGGAAATAATTCGCCGGCGTGGTTAGATTGCACACCGCCATGTTGCGTTCGGCGCAAAGCTGTAGATAGCGCTCCAACCGCGCCGAGGAATGCTCCGGCCCCTGGCCTTCATAGCCGTGCGGCAGAAGCAGGACGAGGCCCGACATGCGGAGCCATTTCATCTCGCCCGGCGCCAGGAACTGATCGATGATCACCTGCGCGCCATTGGCGAAATCACCAAACTGCGCCTCCCAGAGAACGAGGGTATGCGGATCAGCGACGGAATAGCCATACTCGAAGCCGAGCACCCCGGCTTCCGATAATAATGAGTTGTAGATTTCGATTTTGGCCTGCCCGGGCGCGGGTTTCTTCCCGGGCTCAGGGGTGGGGACGATGTTGTTGAGCGGCACGTATTCGTGTTGCGTCGTCTGATCGATCAGCACCGCGTGGCGCTGACTGAAGGTGCCACGCTGACAATCCTCGCCCGAGAGACGAATGCGATGGCCCTCCAGGAGCAAACTGCCGAAGGCGAGCGCCTCGCCGGTCGCCCAGTCGATCCCATTGCCGCTCTCGATCATCTCGCGCTTGGCATCGAGCTGGCGCGCGATTTTGGGATTGACGTCGAACCCGTCGGGCACGTGTGCGAGCGCATGGCCAATGGTCGTGAGCGTCTTGCGATCGACCGCAGTCGCCCCCTCGGCCCATTCCTCGCGCTCATCGCCCTGTTTCAGGCCCGACCAATGGCCTTCCAGCCAATCCGCCTTGTTGGGCTTGAAGGATTGCGCCGCCTCCTGCGCCTGCTCGAGTTCGGCGGCAAACGCCTCGGCCATCGCCGCCGTGTCTTGTTCGGTGATCACGCCGTCGCGCGCCAGGCGTTCGGCATAAAGGGCGCGGGTGGTCTTCTGAGCGCGGATGGCTTTGTACATCAGCGGCTGGGTGAACGCCGGCTCGTCGGTTTCGTTATGGCCGTGGCGACGATAACAGACGATGTCGATCACGATATCGGCGGCGAATTCCATGCGGAACTCGGCGGCGAGGCGAGCGCAGTAAACCACCGCCTCGGGATCGTCACCATTGACGTGGAGGATCGGCGCCTGCACCGATTTCGCGACATCGGTGCAATACTTCAAGCCC